>NZ_JBHXTO010000110.1:0-31701 GCF_042677425.1 Streptomyces sp. NPDC127119
TTTTTACTCACCCGCCCACCCCCTATAACTACACTCCATCAAGCGCCGCAAGCTTCATTTGTTTATAAGCCACCGGGCCCGGACGACCACGGTCGTCCGGGCCCTTCGCGTGCTGCCGCACGTGGGGCAGCCACATCGGGGCCCCGGCCGGGCCAGGACCCCACCGGCCGTGTTTCGGCCAGATCAACCGGACTGTGGCGCATGTCATACCCCCGGTGAGGGAATTGCTGGGGGCATGACAGAAGACGCCAGAGTGAGTGGGCTGTCGGACGAAGAGCGGCTGGCCCAGCTCGGTTACACGCAGGTTCTCGCCCGCCGCATGTCGGCGTTCTCCAACTACGCGGTCTCCTTCACGATCATCTCGGTCCTGTCGGGCTGCCTGACGCTCTACCTGTTCGGCATGAACACCGGCGGCCCGGCGGTGATCACCTGGGGCTGGGTGGCGGTGGGGCTCATGACCCTGTTCGTCGGGCTCGCGATGGCCGAGATCTGTTCGGCGTACCCGACCTCCGCGGGCCTGTACTTCTGGGCCCACCGCCTCGCCCCGCCGCGTACGGCGGCGGCCTGGGCGTGGTTCACGGGCTGGTTCAACGTCCTCGGCCAGGTCGCCGTGACCGCCGGCATCGACTTCGGCGCGGCCTCGTTCCTGGGCGCGTACCTGAACCTGCAGTTCGACTTCGAGGTCACGCCCGGCCGTACGATCCTGCTCTTCGCGGGGATCCTCGTCCTGCACGGCCTGCTGAACACCTTCGGCGTACGGATCGTCGGCCTCCTCAACAGCGTCAGCGTGTGGTGGCACGTCGTGGGCGTCGCGGTCATCGTCGGCGCGCTGACCTTCGTACCGGACCACCACCAGTCCGCGTCCTTCGTCTTCACGGAGTTCGTGAACAACACCGGCTGGGGCAGCAGCTTCTACGTGGTGCTGCTGGGCCTGCTGATGGCGCAGTACACCTTCACCGGGTACGACGCCTCGGCGCACATGACGGAGGAGACGCACGACGCGTCCACGGCCGGTCCCAAGGGCATCGTCCAGTCCATCTGGACGTCGTGGATCGCGGGCTTCGTCCTCCTTCTCGGCTTCACGTTCGCGATCCAGTCGTACGACGGCGCCCTCACGTCACCGACGGGCGTACCGCCGGCCCAGATCCTCCTGGACGCGCTCGGCGCGACGGCGGGCAAGCTCCTGCTCCTCGTCGTCATCGGCGCGCAGCTCTTCTGCGGCATGGCGTCCGTGACGGCCAACTCCCGCATGATCTACGCCTTCTCGCGTGACGGGGCGCTGCCGTACTCCAACCTCTGGCACACGGTGAACCCGCGCACCCGTACGCCCGTCGCGGCGGTGTGGCTCGCGGCGCTGGGCGCGCTGGTCCTCGGCCTGCCGTACCTGATCAACGTGACGGCGTACGCGGCGGTGACGTCGATCGCCGTGATCGGCCTCTACATCGCGTACGTCATCCCGACGCTGCTGCGGCTGCGCAAGGGCGAGGCGTTCGAACGGGGGCCGTGGCATCTGGGCCGCTGGTCCCGCCCGATCGGCATCGTGGCGGTCGTCTGGGTGGGCGTGATCACGATCCTCTTCATGCTCCCCCAGGTCTCCCCGGTCACCTGGGAGACCTTCAACTACGCCCCCATCGCGGTCCTGGCGGTTCTCGGCTTCGCGGCGGCGTGGTGGTTCGCCTCGGCCCGCCACTGGTTCCTCAACCCGGACCACGAACGCACCCGCGCCCGAGAAGCGGCCCGAGCGGGCGCCCCGGAGCCGCTCGATCCATGACCTCCCGACCCTTCGGCGCGGCCGGGACACCGATACCCGATCGGAGTCCCGGCCGCGTCCGGCTATGCTCGTTCCTGCGTCGACCATGGTCGGTGCGTGCGCCGGCGTCGGCCGACGCACGGACCCTTAGCTCAATTGGCAGAGCAGTGGACTTTTAATCCATTGGTTGTGGGTTCGAGTCCCACAGGGTCTACACGAAAGCCCCCAGCTCAGAGGTACTTGAGCTGGGGGCTCGTTTCGTTCGTCAGGCCTGACGGGGTTCGCCCGTCGCCGGGCGGCCGTTCCACGACGAAGGAACCCTTGCCGCGCACCGTGACGATGAGCCCGCGCTCACGCAGTTCCTGAGCGGCCCGCCGAGCGGTGAGCCGGGCCACACCGTACTCGGCTTCTCTTCTGTCCGGGTACCGGCACGCGGCGGCGTACTCGGCATCGGGCCTACCTCTGTCTCTTCGCATCACCGCCGTGCGGCACCCACCCCGTACGGGCTCGTCGACCGCGACCCGGAAGCCGCACTGCGGCAGCGGCGTCGGCTCGCCCTCGTGCTCGCCGCCGATCTCGGGGTCGATCTCGACTCGCAGCTGATCGGTGCGCGGGAGGTGGCCGCCTGATGGAGCGTCCTCTCGGTCCCGCAGCCCGTCTGCTGCCCTGGCAGTCGCTCGACGGGAAGCCCTGTTACCTCGGCGCGGACAGCGGCGGCGGGTATCTGTCACGGCTCGCCGACGACCTGGAGAGCGTCCTGCTCGCCACGGGCGCCGACGTGCTCGACCTCGCCCGCCCGTTGCTGGACGACCCGGCGTCACCGCCCGCGGAGCTGCGCTTCGCCGGACGCCGGCTAGCCGAGTGCCTGACCGGCGCCCTGCGCGTCGCCGCGTCGCGGGGCTTGCGCCTGTCCGGAGCCGAGTAGCCACTCCGGAGGTCCGGCCCGGTGGGCGCGTTGTGTACACATGGTGCACTCGGTACTCTTGAGCGCATGACCCAGATGCCCATAGAGTCCATCCGCGACGTGCGCGCCCACCTGGCCGAGGTGGTCGAGCGGGCCGACCGGGACGACACCCCCACGGTCATCACACGGCGGGGCAAGGAAGTGGCCGCCGTCGTGTCGATCGAGGTCCTGCGCAGGTATCAGGAGTGGGAAGAGCGCGAGATCAACCGGATCATCGACGAGCGCATGGCGAACACGGCGGACGGCGTTCCGATCGAGGACGTCATGAGGGAAACGCTGGCACGTGGTGAATGAGCCCGGCGCGCATGCGTATCGCACCGTCTTCCGGCCGGAGGCCCGGTCGGAACTGCGCAAGATCCCGCGGGCTGCCGCGCTGCGCATCCTCGCCAAGCTGACGGAGCTGGAGACGGACCCGCTCGGCTTCCACACCACCGCACTGGTCTCGCAGCCGGACCGGCGCCGCCTCCGCGTCGGGGACCACCGAGTCATCTACACGCTCGACAACGGGGAACTGGTGGTGTGGGTGGTCCACGTCGGACACCGGTCCACCGTCTACGACGTATGACCGTGCGGCTACCGGGGACCACGTGAGGGGCTCACGTCACGAGCTCACGGGCTCACGTGATCACCAGCAACGCCCCCACATCACCACCGCCAGCGCCGGCAGCAAGTAGGCGATCAGGACGATCGAGCGGCCTCGGCCCCGGCCCTCGCCGCGGGTGGACCAGCTCGACCACGTCGCCGCGTACTCCGGCAGGCGTTCCACCGCTCGGCGCTGTACGTGCTGGTAGTACAGGCGGTGCCGGTGGCCGACGTACAGCCAGGTGAGGGCCAGTACGAGGCCGAAGGCGGCCAGGACGCGTGCTGCCACGAGGTGGTGCTCCGAGGTGAGGAGCGTCGTGTACGCCACGGCGAACAGCGACTGGCCCACCAGGAAGAGGTTGCCCCGCTGGAACAGCATCGTGTTCTCGTGCAGCGTGTGCTGCCAGAGTCTGCCGTCCTCCGCGATGCGCTGCGTGTGCGCCAGTGCCTGGGCCCGTGCGTCGGCGTCGCTGTCGTCCCCCATGTTCACCGTTCTGCCCCGCCGGACCGCGGAGTCACCGCTTCCGTAAGCGGCGGCCAGTCGCGTCAGCCCGCCGTGAGCTTCGCCAGGGGGAGTGTGTGCTGGGTCTGGAGGACCTTCGCCCGTAGGTACAGGACGTTGTGGGCCGTCGTGAACACGCCCGTCGGGACGCGGTGTCGTACGTCGATGCCGAGCGTCCGGAGCTGCTCCGCCTTGTCGGGGTTGTTGGACAGCAGGTCCAGCTCCGTGATGCCGAGCGCCGTCAGCATCTGGGCCGCCGCCGTGTAGTCGCGGGCGTCCTCGGGCAGGCCCAGGGCCGTGTTGGCGGCGTACGTGTCGAGACCCTCGTCCTGGAGGGCGTACGCGTCGAGCTTGTTGTAGAGGCCTATGCCGCGGCCCTCCTGGCGGAGGTAGAGGAGGACGCCGCCGCGCTCGGCGATCTGCTCGACGGCCTCGCGCAGCTGCGGCCCGCAGTCGCAGCGCGAGGAGCCGAAGGCGTCGCCCGTCAGGCACTCGGAGTGCAGGCGGACCAGGGGCGTGGCGCCGGCGGGGTCGCCGAGGATCATCGCCACGTGTTCCTGGCCGTCGGTCAGGCCGTGGAAGGTGACCAGTTCGGCGTCGACGCTGTAGCCGTCGTGGAAGCGCAGGGGCACCCGGACGCGCGAGCGCTGGGTGGCGGCGGGGTAGTCGGGCATGCGGGTACTCCGGTCCACGTTCCTCATCTGCTTCAGATTTGAAGCAGATCCTCGAATCGAGACCCTAACCCATGCTTTAAAGTTAAAGCAATCGATATCGCCCGCCATCAGGCACCAGGTGGCGGCCTACGCGCACGGGCCCGGCGAGCGGCGGCGCCACGGGACGTCGTCCGGCGGGGCCTGCGCGTCGTCGCCCTCCAGGCCCCGCGCGACACTCGCGCAGATCTCCTCCAGCTGCCCCACCTGCTCCGGGGTGAGCCGGTCGAAGAGGGTCGCGCGGACCGTCTCCACATGGCCGGGAGCCGTACGCTCCAGCAGCGTCATCCCGTCGTCGGTCAGGACCGCGGTACTGCCGCGCCTGTCACTGGGGCAGCCCTCGCGGCGTACCGCCCCGTCCTTCTCCAGGCGCGTCACCGCGTACGTCAGCCGGCTGCGCGTGATCTTCGTCCGCTCGGCGAGATCGGTCATGCGCAGGCGGCGGTCCGGTGCCTCGGAGAGGTTGGCCAGGATGGAGTAGTAGACATGTGGCATACCGGCCTCCTGCTGGAGCTGCCGGTCGATCGCGTCCTCCAGGAGGTGGGAGGCGGCGATGTAGGCGCGCCAGGCGCGCTGCTCCTCGGGGGTGAGCCAGCGGGTCGTCATGCCCCCAGTGTAAGTTTGCTTCAAACTTGAACCAAGCCGAGCCGAAGGCAGCACGTCCCAGGGCCAAGCCGAGCCGAAGCCCGGGACCGGGCCCCGCCCCACCCGCCTCGCTGCCCCACCCACCCCGCGAAAGAGAGCGCGTCCATGCCCCACCCCCACGTCCTGTTGTCCGCCGCCGTCTCCCTCGACGGCCGTCTGGACGACACCGGCCCCGAACGGCTGCTGCTCTCCGGCCCCGCCGACTTCGACCGGGTCGACGAGGTACGGGCCGACTCCGACGCCATCCTGGTCGGCGCGGGCACCCTGCGCGCCGACAACCCGCGGCTCCTCGTGAACTCCGCCGAGCGCCGCGCCGCCCGCGTCGCCGCCGGCCGGCCCGCGTACCCGCTGAAGGTCACCGTCAGCGGCACCGGCGACCTGGACCCCGCCGCCAACTTCTGGTCCACCGGCGGCGAGAAGGTCGTCTACACGACGGACGAGGGCGCCGTGACGGCCGCCGAGGCCCTGCACGGGCTCGGCGTCGACGTCGTCCCCGTGGGGCCCGGACTGGACTGGCGGGCCGTGCTCACCCACCTCCACGACGTCCGCGGCGTACGGCGGCTCATGGTCGAGGGCGGCGGCCGGGTCCACACCCAGCTCCTCCAGCAGGGCCTCGCCGACGAACTGCAGCTCGCCCTCGCGCCCCTCGTGGTGGGCCAGCCGCACGCGCCGAAGCTCTTCGGGGACGGCGAATACCCCGGCGGCCCCCGCAGCCGGCTGTGGCTGATCGAGACCCGGCCCGTGGGAGACGTGGTGCTCATGCGGTACGTGCCCACCGCGCCCGGCACCGGACCTGTACCCTCCGCCGCCGACCACCGGTGGCTGGCCCTCGCCTGCGAACTCGCCGCCGAGTGCCCGCCCTCGCGGACCGCCTTCAGCGTCGGCGCGGTCGTCGTCGCGGCCGACGGCACGGAACTGGCCCGCGGGTACTCCCGCGAGTCCGACCCCGTCTCGCACGCCGAGGAGGCCGCGCTCGCCAAGATCGCGCCGGACGACCCCCGGCTGACGGCCGCCACGGTCTACAGCAGCCTGGAGCCCTGCGCCCGCCGCGCCTCGCGGCCCGCGCCCTGCGCCCGGCTGATCCTCGACGCGGGCGTGCGCCGGGTCGTCACCGCGTGGCGCGAGCCCGACACGTTCGTGGCCGCCGCCGACGGCAACGGCCTGCTCGCGGCGGAGGGCGCCGACGTCGTCGTACTCCCGGAGCACGAGAGCGCGGCCAAGGCACCCAACCGCCACCTGAACCGGGGCTGACATCTGCCCGTGTGCGCGGGGTCCCGCGAATGGCGTACAGTGGTCTCAACGACGCGGGGTGGAGCAGCTCGGTAGCTCGCTGGGCTCATAACCCAGAGGTCGCAGGTTCAAATCCTGTCCCCGCTACTGAAGGCCTGAGGCCGGAATCCAATGGATTCCGGCCTCAGGTGTTTTACGTTCCTCTGTGCCGTCCCCGCGCCGGCGCTCACTCGCCCGGTCCCCGTCCGCTCGCCCCGCCCCGCCGGTCCCGGAACCCTGGACGGAGCGAGGTGGTCGAGGGCAGGAGACACGTGATCGGGCGTCGAGCGGTCGAGCAGCGGTCGCCGGGCTCCGCCGGGCCGCCGCCGGACAAGCGGACCGGCCTCTACCCCCGTACCCGCGCGGTCGTCCGCGTGCTCCCCGCACTGCTGATCGTCGCGGGTGTCTTCTACGACGTCCTCACCCCGCAGTACTTCACCGCCGCGCCCTTCCTCTCGGCCGCCTCGCTCGTCGCCGCGCCCCTGCTGTCGCTCGGCGCCACCGTGTGGACGGGCGTCGCGGGCACGGCGGCCATGGCGCTGGTGACCGTGCGGTTCGCCGTCGACGCGAGCGGGATCACCGAGATCGCGACCGTGGCCACGGTCGCCTGCCTCGCCGTCGTCATCAACCGGCTCGTGAGCCTGGGCAACGCCCGGCTGGCCTCCGCCCACGAGATCGCCGAGGCCGCCCAGCGGGCCGTCCTGCCCGAACCCGCCGCGCGCACCGGCGGCCTCGACCTCGCGGTCCGGTACGTGGCCGCGCAGACCGACGCCCTCATCGGCGGCGACCTCTACGCCGTGCAGGACACCCCGCACGGCGTACGGCTCGTCGTGGGCGATGTGAGGGGGAAGGGCATGGGCGCGGTCGCCGCCGTGGCCGTCGTCATCGGGGCCTTCCGGGAGGCCGCCGAACAGGAGAGCACGCTGGAGGGGGTCGCCCAGCGGCTGGAGCGGTCGCTGATGCGCGAAGGGGTGCGGCGCGACAGCGTCGAGGTCTTCGAGGGTTTCATCACCGCCGTGCTCGCCGAGATCCCGCACGGCGCCCAGCGCGTACGGCTCGTCAACCGCGGCCATCCCGGGCCGCTCCTGCTGCGTGGCGACGGAACCGTACGCACGCTCGCCGCGGCGGAACCCGCGCTGCCGCTCGGGATGGGCGACCTGGGCGCCTGGCCCGACCGCGCGCAGGAGGAGGAGTTCCCGGGCGGGGCCATGCTGCTCTTCCACACGGACGGGCTGTCCGAGGCCCGGGACGGGCGGGGTGTGTTCTTCGATCCGGCGGCACGGCTGTCCGGGCGCCGGTTCGCCGGGCCCGACGCGCTGCTCGCCGAGGTGGTGGACGACGTGTTCCGGTACACCGGGGGCGGCGGTACGGACGACATGGCACTGCTCGCCGTTCGCCGGCCGTGAGGGAGCCGGGACGCTCTTCCCGACCCATATCACCTGCAGTAGTCGAACGACGCCCCTGCGCATAACAACTGACACACCGTCAGCAAAACCCGTACCCGTGAATGGCGATCAACTCGCCCGATTTACCCCGCTCCCAGCGTTTAAGTCCAGGCCAGGAGCCGTAACGATCATCAAGAACAGCTTGGAATCCGGTGCCTGAGTCTATTAACGTTCGATAACGCAGCGCGGTGTCCCAGCCGTCACAAGAGACGGCTCCGTGCGCACGCGCCGAATCCCGCAAGGGAACCGGGGAACCACCTACATGGGGTGAATCGCGTGTCTTTCGTGGTGGTGAACACCGCGGTTGACGCGCGTAGGAGACCTTCCTGCTCCGAACCCGTCAGCTAACCCGGTAGGCGAGAAGGAAGGAAAGGAGCGCGCCCACGTGGCGTTCAACAGGCCTGCCCCCACACCCTCGTTCATGCCTGACGAGGTGACGGGAGAGACCTCGGGCGAGAAGAAGCCCGACACCTTCGCCTTCGGCGCCCGCAGGGACGACGAGACCTGGGAGCCCTGGAATCCCAGCGCGGACACCGTCGTTCCCGTCCGCGGCAAGCACCGCGTCGCCAAGCAGCGTGGCGGGGGACTCGCCCGCAGCTCCACCGTTCTGGGCGTCGGTGTCATAGCCGCCGTCGGCGCGGGCGGCATGGCCTCCGCGCAGACCGGCAAGCCGCCGGTGTCGATCTCGATCCCCGACCTGCCCAACGTCGGCTCGCTGATCTCCGACGACGAGGCCCCCGAGGGTTCCAGCACGGCGCTCACCGCCGCGGGACTCACCGAGGCCGACGCCGAGGAGGGCAACGCCGACGCCGGCGAGGCCCTGCGCTCGCGCATCATGCTCCAGGCCGAACTCCAGCAGGACCAGGTCGACCGCGAGGCCCAGGCCGCAGCCGAGGCCGCCGCCGCGAAGAAGGCCGCCACGCTCGCGGCCAAGGAGCAGGACGCGGCGAAGGCCAAGGCCGCCGCCGCGAAGGCGAAGAAGGAGGAGGAGGCCAAGGCGAAGGCCGAGGCCGCACGCCTCGCCGAGCTGGCCAAGCAGTTCACACTGCCCACCTCCTCGTACACGATCACCTCCACCTTCGGGCAGTCCGGCTCGCTCTGGTCCTCCGGTCAGCACACGGGTCTGGACTTCGCCGCTCCCACGGGTACCCCGATCAAGGCCATTCACAGCGGCACGATCACCGAGGCGGGCTGGAGCGGCTCGTACGGCTACCGCACGGTCCTCACGCTCGACGACGGTACGGAGCTGTGGTTCGCCCACCAGTCGTCGATCGGCGTCAGCGTCGGGCAGAAGGTCAGCACGGGCGACGTCATCGGGCGCGTGGGTGCCACCGGGAACGTCACCGGGGCGCACCTCCACCTGGAGGTCCACACGGCCGGCGGCACCGGGATCGACCCGATGGCCTGGCTGCGCGGCAAGGGCCTCAACCCGTAAAGCCTCAATCCGCAAGCCGGTGTCCGTGCCCTGCGGGGCCGCGATGTCGCGGAGTATGGAATACGGCCGTCCGGTTCGGCCGTTGGTTTTGGCATGACTTCTCTTCGCAGGCTGGGTTCGTCCGACCTTGAGGTGTTTCCGCTCGCCCTGGGCGGCAACGTCTTCGGCTGGACCGCCGACCGGGCCGACTCCTTCGCCGTCCTCGACGCGTACACGGCCGCCGGCGGGAACTTCGTGGACACCGCCGACGCGTACTCGGCCTGGGCGCCGGGCAACGAGGGCGGCGAGTCCGAGACCGTCATCGGCGAGTGGCTGACCGCGCGCGGCAACCGCGCCGACGTCCTCATCGCCACGAAGGCCGGCGCGCATCCCGCGTACAAGGGCCTCTCCCCGGCGAACGTCAAGGCCGCGGCCGAGGCGTCGCTGCGCCGGCTGCGGACGGACCACATCGACCTCTACTACACCCACTACGACGACCCCTCCGTGCCGGTCGAGGAGTTCCTCGGAGCCCTGGACGAGCTCGTGCGCTCCGGCAAGGTGCGCGCGATCGCCGCGTCCAACATCTCCGCCGAGCGGCTCCAGGAGTCCCTGGACGCCTCCGACCGCGAGGGGCTGGTGCGGTACGTGGCGCTGCAGGCCCAGTACAGCCTGGTGTCGCGTGACACGTACGAGGGTCCGCTGCAGGAGGTCGCCTCGCGCGGCGGACTGGCCGCGGTCCCCTATTACGGGCTCGCCTCGGGCTTCCTCACCGGCAAGTACCGGGCGGGCGCGGACGTCGACAGCCCGCGGGCCGGTGCGGCGGGCAAGCATCTCGCGTCGGAGCGGGGGCAGCGGGTGCTGACCGCGCTCGACGAGGTCGCCCAGGACCGCGGCGCCGAGCTCGCCACCGTGGCCCTCGCCTGGCTGGCCTCCCGCCCCACGGTCGCCGTCCCCCTGGCCAGCGCCCGCACCCCGTCCCAACTCCCGGCACTGCTGTCGGTGGCGGACCTCACCCTGACGGACACCGACCTCACGAAGCTGACGCACGCGTCGGAGTGACCCTCGCGGGGCGGGGGGCAGGGTTGGGGCGGGCTTGCGTTGTTGCTTTGGCTTTTAGGGGCGCGGGGAACTGCGCGCCCAGCCCGAGACGGCCCGCACCGGGCACTCGACCCCAGGCACCGCGGCGCCACTCCCAAGGGGCGCGGGGAACTGCGCAATACGACGTCAGGACCGGTACGGGTTGTACGCCGGGTAAGGCGGCGGATACCCATACCCCGGCCCGGCCCAGGGCACAGGCACCGGCACCGCCGAAGTCGCCCGCGCCGCGTACGCCAGCGCCGGCCGAGCCGGCTCCCGCCGGGCCCACAGCTCGTGCAGCAGCTCCCGCTCCCGCACGGCGAAGTCGGCACCCGCCCGCCCCCGCCGGCCCCGGTGGCGAAGAAACGCCAGCGACGTCGCGTACGCCTCGTACTCCGCCACCGCCCGCCCCGCATCGCGCCCGCCGTGATGCGTGGCGTACTCCCGCGCCAGCCGCCGCGCCTTCATCGAGCCGAGCACGAACGGCTCGGGCGCGGCCAGCCACCCCGCGACGGCGTACGAGGGCAGCTCCGTGCGGACCGTGCCGAGTTCGCGCTGCCGCGTCCAGACGGCCAGCCAGGTGAGCAGCCCGAAGGACGGGACCATGAACGCCGCGTAGACCGCGAAGAAGCCGTACTCCCCGAACGCCGACGAGCCGTTCCACATCGCGTGCATGCCCATCGCGAGCAGCAGCCCGGTGATGGGCAGGACGACGCGGCGCACCTGGTGGCGGTCCGCGGAGAGCGCCGCGATGCCGAAACCGATGCCCGTCAGCACGGTGAACAGCGGATGCGCGAAGGGCGACATGATCACGCGTACGAAGAAGGTCGCGGCGGTGACGGAGAAGAGGCCCGTGTCGCCGGTGAGCTGGTCCGTGCCGAAGGCCGTGCCCAGATAGAGGATGTTCTCGGTGAACGCGAAGCCGGTCGCCGTGACGCCCGCTATCACCACGCCGTCGACTATCCCCGTGAAGTCCCGTCTGCGGAACAGGAAGACGAGCAGGACCGCCGCCGCCTTCGCCGACTCCTCGACGATCGGCGCTATCACCGTCGCGCCGAGGGTGTCCGCGTGGGACGGGTCCGCCGTGGCCGTCGCTATCCACTGCGTCGCGAAACTGTTCGCGACGATGGCTATCAGCGCGGCCGCGCAGGCGCCCCACGCGAAGGAGAAGAGCAGATTTCTCCAGGGCCCCGGATCCACCCGGTCCAGCCAGCGGAACGCGGCGACGAGCAGGGGCACGGGGAAAATGGCGAGGCCGAGGCCCACCAGGAAGCCCTCCGTGCCGGTCTGTTTGCGGACGAGGGCCAGGATGACCAGGCCCGACAGGGCGAGCAGGGTGGTCAGCGCGGCGTAGCGCACCCACTTGCGCTGCCACCAGTGTGCGTGCCGACGGGCGCCTCCGGCGGGGAAGCCGGGGGGTGTCGGGGGTGGGGGGCTGGTGGCCATGACAAAAACCCTAACGAGGGAGGGGCTCGGCCCGCGAGAGTGCCCCGTCCCGGGGGTGGGGGAGCGGCTCAGGTGCCCGTGCTGTCCGTACCGCTGTCCGTGCCGTCGTTGTTGTCCGTGCCATGCGGTACGCGGCGGAACAGGAGATCGTTCACCACGTGGCCCTTGTCCAGGCCCTGGGCCTCGAAACGGGTCAGCGGCCGGAAGTCGGGACGCGCCGCGTAGCCGGTGGCGGGGCCGTCGGGGCCGGTCGGGGGCGCGGGCTGGGCGTTCTCGAAGTCCGGGTGCGCGGAGAGAACTTCCAGCATGACTTCGGCGTACGGCTCCCAGTCCGTCGCGCAGTGCAGCAGCGCGCCGGGGCGGAGGCGGGACGCGGCGAGGGTGAGGAACTCCGGCTGGATCAGACGCCGCTTGTGGTGGCGCTTCTTGGGCCAGGGGTCCGGGAAGTAGACGCGCAGGCCGGCGAGGGAGTCCGGGGTCAGCATCTCGCGGAGCAGGATGATCGCGTCGCCGTTGGCCACGCGGATGTTGGACAGGCCGGCCCGGTCCGCGAGGTTCAGCAGGTTGCCCTGGCCGGGGGTGTGGACGTCCACGGCGAGGATGCCGGTGCCGGGGTCGGCGGCGGCCATCTGCGCGGTCGCCTCGCCCATGCCGAAGCCGATCTCCAGGACGACGGGGAGGTCGGCCGCGAAGAGTTCGGCGAGGTCGAGGGTGCGCTGCCCGTCGATGTCCAGGCCCCACTTGGGCCAGAGCCGTTCCAGCGCGTCCGCCTGGCCCTGGGTGACGCGGCTGCGGCGGGGCTGGAAGCTGCGGATCCGTCGCTCGAAGTGCGAGCCTGCCGGGTCGGGCTGGGGGCCGTCGGGGAAGCGGGGTTCGTTTCTGGGGCGGGGGGTTCTGGATGCGTCAGACACAGTGGGTCGATTTTACGCGTCGGGTGCGGGTGCGGGTCCGTTGCCGGTCCGTGGCGGGTGGGTGGGTGCGGGCCGGTCCGTCGTGGGTCGGGGCCGTGCCGGTACGTCGAGTCCGCCGCCCCCGGGCATACGGAACTCAGCTGACAGGGCGGGCCTTGTTCGGAAGGGCTACGCGGCGGACTGCGACGTACCGGCACGGCCCCTCGCGTGCGCTGTCGCCGGTCAGACGGCCGCCAGGGCCTTGAGGGCTCGCTGGGCCACCTCCCGGCCGATGGGGAGGGAGGCCGTGGCCGCGGGGGAGGGGGCGTTGAGCACGTGGACCGTACGGGGGCCCTCCTGGATCAGGAAGTCGTCGACCAGGGTGCCGTCGCGCAGGACCGCCTGGGCGCGGACGCCTGCGGGGGTCGGGATCAGGTCGTCCGAGGTGATGGCCGGGAGCAGGCGGCGGACCGCGCGGGTGAAGGCGGCCTTGGACAGGGAGCGGTGCAGTTCTCCGGTGCCGTAGCGCCAGTGGCGGCGGGCTATGTGCCAGGAACCGGGCCAGGCGAGGGTCGCACCCAGTTCGCGGGGGCGGACGGTTCGCCAGTCGTAGCCCTCGCGGGCCAGGGCCGGAACCGCGTTCGGGCCGACGTGGACGCTGCCGTCGATGCCTCGGGTGAGGTGGACGCCGAGGAAGGGGAACGCGGGGTCGGGGACGGGGTAGACGAGGCCGCGGACCAGGTCGGGGCGGGCGAGGGTGTAGTACTCGCCGCGGAAGGGGACGATCCGCATGTTCGGTTCGTCGCCCGCGAGGCGGGCGATCTCGTCGCAGTGGAGGCCGGCGCAGTTGACGAGGACGCGGGCGCGGACGACCGTGCCGTCGTCCGTGCGGACGGCCACGCCGAGGTCGGGCCGGCGGTCGATGTACGCGGCCTTCGTGGCGTACCTGATCCGGGCGCCGGAGGCGTTCGCGAGGTGCCCGGCCACGGCGCCGTAGTCGCACACCCCGGTGGTGGAGACGTGGATCGCGGCGAGGCCCCGTACCTCGGGTTCGTACTCCTCGATCTGGGGGGCGCCCAGTTCCCGCACCGGAATGCCGTTCTCCCGGCCCCGCTGGACGAGGGCGTGCAGACGGGGGAGCTCGTCCCGCTCGGTGGCGACGATCAGCTTGCCGGTCACCGCGTGCGCGATGTCGTACTCGGCGCAGAACTTGACCATCTCGGCCGCGCCACGCGCCGCGAACTGTGCCTTCAGGGAGCCGGGGCGGTAGTAGATCCCGCTGTGGATGACTCCGCTGTTGCGTCCCGTCTGGTGCCGGGCCGGGCCGGCCTCCTTCTCCAGCACTGTCACGCGCGTGCCCGGGGCGGCACGCGTGATCGCGTACGCCGTCGACAGACCGACGATCCCGCCGCCGATCACCAGCACGTCACAGTCGTAAGCGATCTCCCGCACCATCCGCCCACCCACCTCCAACACCTCCGACTCCCACCTCCGATAGTGCACTGCGCCACTGACAACCCCCTCAAACCAACAATCCGGCCGAACGCCGATCAGACATGAAGGAGGGGGAGGGGAGGGCCGAGGGGTGGTCACGACCGGGATGCCGGGTGCCGGGCGCCGGTTCGGGGCGGGGGCGCCCCTTCAGGGGCGCGGGGAACGGCGCGACCAGCCACGGCGGACCCGCAGCGACAACACGTCCCCAGCCCGGCAGACGCGCTTTCCAGGGGCGCGGGGAACGGCGCGACCAGCCACGGCGGACCCGCAGCGGCAAGAAGCCCCCAGCCGGGCAGACGCCCCCTCAGGGGCGCGGGGAACTGCGCAATCAGCCACGGCGGACCCGCACCCCCACAACCGCCTCAGCCCCGTGGACGCGCAGGCAAGCCTTGACCACTAGGCCGGTGCCATCAGCAACGGCCGAGCCCGCTCCCGCAGCTCGACGACCCGCGGCTCATCCCCGTACGGCTCCAGCCGATGAAGAAGATCCTTCACGTACTCCGTCGTGCGCGCGGAAGAAATGCGCCCGGCAACCTCCACCGCCCGCACCCCCTGCTCGCACGCCGCGTCCAGATTGCCCGATTCGAGTTCGGCGACCGCGGACACGACGAGCCGCAGCCCGTGCGAGCGTACGAACTCCTCCGTCGGCTTCGACAGCGCCTGCTCCGTGAAGCGGCGGACCTGCCGCGGAGCCTTCAGATCGCGGTAGCACTCCGCCGCGTCGGCCGCGAAACGGTCGTACGAGTAGAAGCCGAGCCAGGACGGATCCTGGTCGCCGTCCCGGGCGCGCTCCAGCCAGCCCTCGGCCGCCTTCAGGGCGCCGCCGGCCGCGTGGGCGTCACCCGCGCGCGCGTGGGCCCGCGCCTCGACCAGGCGGAAGAAGCTCATCGTGCGGGCCGTGGCCAGCCCCCGGTTGCGTTCGAGGGCGGCCTGCGCGAGGTCCACGCCCTCGTCGCCGAAGCCGCGGTAGGTCGCCTGGAGGGACATGGAGGCCAGTACGTAACCCCCCAGGGGGACGTCCGCCGCCGCGCGGGCCAGGCGCAGGGCCTGGATGTAGTAGCGCTGTGCCGCCTCCTGCTGGCCCGTGTCGAAGGCCATCCAGCCCGCGAGCCGGGTGAGTTCGGCGCTCGCTCCGAAGAGGGAACGGCCGACCTCGTCCGAGTACGAGCCCAGGAGCAGCGGTGCCGCCTCGACCCGTAAGCATTCGGGGACCATGGACGAACGCCAGTCGCCGCCTCCGTATTTGGAGTCCCAGCGCCTGGCGTCCTCGGCTGCCTCGCGCAGCTTCAGTACGTCGCTGTGGCCGACTTTCAGTGGCGCGGCGGAGCCCTCGAGCGGGCCGGCGTCCCGTGCCACCGAGGTGTCGGCCGGGGTTATCAGCCACCGTGAGGCGGGAGTGGCGTACGCGCTCACCGCGAACGATCCGGCGAGCGACTGCCAGATGCCGCCGGAGCCCGCCCGGCGTCCGGCGAGGTCGAGGCGGTACAGATCCGTCGCCGACCGCACGGCCTGTCCTACGTCGCGGGGGAAGGCGAGGCCCACCTCCGGTGCGGGGTCCGCGTCCGCCAGGCCGATCTCGTGGAGCGGCACCGGGCGGCCGAGTTTCTGGCCGATGGCGGCGGCGATGAGGTGCGGCGCGGCACCTTGCGGCACCATGCCTTTCGACACCCAGCGCGCCACCGACGTCTTGTCGTAGCGAAGAGTCAACCCGCGTTGAGCGCCAAGATCGTTGACGCGACGCGCGAGTCCTGCGTTGCTGATTCCCGCGAGGGCGAGAACGGTGCCGAGTTTTTCGTTCGGCCCGCGTTGCTCCCTGGACATGCGCCACCCCTCGACACAGACGGCTGCCGCGCGGGTTCAGCCACGCGGCATTCGTGCTGTGTCTTCCCGGGCCGTCAACCCCTGGAACCCCACCCGCAAAAGCACGTGGCTGAGCCCTCAGGAATATGCCTCCCGCGAAAACACAGGCAAACACAGGGTAGTTCGCCGCATCCCAAGCGTTAAGGGGCATTGTTCCGGATGGCGGGATTGTGGTCCGCGGGTCAGCACGGAGCGTCGTGTCGTGCTCCCGCTGTGTGGCAGTGCGCCCGTCCGTGCGCTCTTCTCCGGCCAATGGGGGAGCGCTTCGATGGATGATGCGTGGGTCGGCCCGCTGTACTGGATCCAGTGGGCTGGGGGACACCGCCGCCTACATCCCCGCGGGCGGCGGATCGGTCCGGGAGGCGGAGTCCGCCTCCCGGACTGTGCGTTGCGCACAGCCTGTACGGAGCGTGTGCAAGCCTGTCTGTCCATCCCCGATTTGGCTGAATATCGCCCCTGTCTTCCGGAGCCAAAAACCGCGTCTACCACGGTACTTGAGGGCGCGTTGGATGTTTTTGGGGAGTGTTTCGGGGGCGCATTCACGTCGTAGAGCGTGAGTCAATTCTTCGCGATCGCCTTTCCTCGCGCGTGAGTTCACCGCCGAGGGGGCATCTCCCAGGGGCGCACTCCGGGGAGCGCGAGCGGCCCGGTCGGCTCTCCGGCGCGCTTTCTTCGTGGCAGCATGGTGACCGGTTCGTGCGGTGCACTGGTTGTCCACAGCCTGTGGAGGCGGCGATGCGATGGTTGGTGGGATGGAGCAGCACCGCCGCTCGTGCGCCTGGGTTCGGGTCGGCGGGCGCGACCGGCGGCGACGGCGAGACGGTGCATCCGGTCGGGTCCCAGCTCCTGTGGGGCGACCCCGATCCGCTCTGGGCGGTCGGCGACTGGCGCCCCGACGAGGTGCGGGTCGTCCAGGCCGACGACCAGAACCGCATGGCGGTGCTCGGCACGTGCGGCGCCTCCGACGAGGAACTGCGCGTGGGCCTGTTCGCCGCGCGCGGCGGGGCACTTCGGCATCTGACGGCCTGGTCGGGCAGTTACACGGCCGTCGTCCAGGTGGGCCGACGGGTCATGGTCTGCGGCGATCTGGCAGGCGTCAGACCGGTGTTCTACACACCGTGGGCCAGTGGTACGGCGTACGCGACCGCCGCCCTGCCCCTCGCCGACCTCATCGAGGCCAACCTCGACTTCGGGCATCTGGCGGCCCTGCTCGCGGCTCCCGACGTACCGGCCGCCCTCCAGGACTCGACCCCCTACGAGGGCGTGCGGCGCATTCCGCCGGGGCACGCGCTGATCCTGCGCGCCGGGGCGCGGGAGATCGCCGGGTACGAGCCGGTGGCCTCCCTCGCCGTCGCGGCCCCCACCGCCGACGCCGACAGCGCGGTCGACGGGGTCCGGGACGCCCTCGTGGAGGCCGTACGCGCCCGGCTCGCCGCCCCCAGACACGTACCGGGAGCTGACATAGACCCTGGACCGGTACCCGGCATGGGGCCCGCCGAGCGGCGCGCGGCCCGCGGAATGCCGGTCCCGGGCATCGGGGCCGACCTCTCCGGAGGACCCGCCTCCGGCACGCTCGCCCTCCTCGCCGCCGGCCTTCCCGGCGCCCCCGGCACCGTCCTCGGGCACGGCACGGGCGCCGGTGAACGCCTCCTCGCGGTCACCTTCAACGACATGGTCGTGAAAGGCCGCGAGGCCGAACTGGAACGGGCCGGCACACTCGCCGCCAACCCGCGCCTGCACCACGTGGTGGTGGCAGGCGGCGAAGAAGTCCTCCCCTACGCCGAGTTGGAGGGCCCGCTCACCGACGAGCCGGGCCCGTCCCTGGTGACCGCCGCCCGCCACCGCGCCCGCCTGGCCTCCGGCAGCGCGGACCACTTCACCGGGTACGGCGCCAGACAGGTCCTGGACGCCCACCCGGCCCGCCTCGCCGACCTGCTCATGGACCGCAAACGACGCCACCTGGTGCGTCCGGTCGCGGCACTGACGAGGGCGGACGGTTCCGTCATGGTCCCCGCGCGCGTGTACGGCGCGGCCCGCAAGCTCTCCCGAACGTCCTACCTGGTGGGCATAGAGGGTCTGGCCGACCGGCTGCTGCACAAGCGGTTCGAGGAGCCGGCGGGTGCGGTGGGGGCGTCCCTCGCCGCGCTCACCTGGGCCAGGCCGGGCCCCGCCGCGCGCTGGCTGACCGGTGAGGCCCTGGCTGAAGTATCGGTTCGCCTGACGGGTTCGACGACCCGCGCGGGCATCGGTCCCGGTCAGCGGCCGGGCGACTTCCGGGCCCGCTCCGCGCTCACCCGGCACGCCGCGGACCTCCGCATCCTGGAGCAGGCCGCCGAGGTCCGCTTCCAGCGCCTGCACGCCCCCTTCCTCGACAACCAGGTCGTACGCGCCTGCCGCGCCCTCCCCGAAGCACTGCGCGTGCAGCCGGGCGCACGGGCCGCGATCCTCCGTACGGTCCTGGAGGGCGCCGGGGTGGCGGACCTGCCGCCGGGCTGGGGCGCGCCCTCCCACGCGTCGTCGAACGCCGCCGCGCGCACCGGGCTGCGGGTGGCCGTGGACGAACTGGTGGCCCTCTTCGACACGCCTCTCCTCGCCCAGGCGGGCCTGGTCGAGGCCCGCGTCGTCCGCAAGGCCCTCCGGGCGGCGGCCGACGGCGAACCCCTGCCCCTGGAAGGCCTGGCGGACCTGGTCTCCCTGGAACTGTGGCTCCGCCGCCTGCTGGACCGCCGAGGCACATGCTGGACAGGCACCCCGGCCCGCCAGCGAGCCGTCCCGGAGGGGATTCGGCCTCAGCGGGGGGCGTTGGGTGCCGGGGCGGGCAGGGGGTAAGGGGTGAAGGGTTCGTGTGCGGGTCCGGTGGGGGCGGGCCCAAAGGATTGCGCAGTTCCCCGCGCCCCTGGGTATCTCAGCCCGTCCGGCGTTTGAGGACGAGCGCGGAGCACGATCAAGGGGGCGAGGGGCGCAGCCCCATGTGTGGACGGGACGGGTAGGGGCGGCGGGGGCGAGAAAAAGCCCGGGCACCCCCGCCGAACCCGCGACAATGACCCCGTGCGGTACAAAATTCTGGGCGTCACCCAGGCCACGGACGACCAGGGCACCCCCCTCCCCCTGACAGGCCCCCGCCTACGCGCCCTCCTCACGGCCCTGGCCCTGAGAACCCCCCACCCGGCCCCGACGGAAACACTCATCGACGAGGTCTGGCCGGACAACCCCCCGACCGACTCCCCCGCCGCCCTCCAGGCCCTCGTGGGCCGCCTGCGCAAAGCCCTCGGCAAGGCCGCCGTCACCTCGGAGCCGGGCGGCTACCGCCTCGCCGCCACCCCCGAGGACGTGGACCTGTTCGTCTTCGAGCGCCTGGTCACCGAGGGCAGAACCCTCCTGGACGCGAACGCGGACGCGGACCCGGAATCCGCCGCCCGCATCCTCCGCGAGGCCCTGGCCCTGTGGCGCGGCCCGGCCCTGGCGGACCTCCCCGACCGCGCCACGGCGGCGACCCGCCCGGAATCCCTCCGCCAGGAGGCGACACGCGCGCGCGTGGAGGCGGATCTGCGCAACGGCCGCGCCCACGACGTCGTACCGGAGCTGCGGACCCTCACCGAGACCCACCCGTACGACGAATCGCTGCACGCCCTCCTCGTACGGGCCCTGCGGGACACGGGCCGTCCGGCGGACGCGCTGGCGGCGTACGAACGGGCCCGCCGTGCCCTCGCCGACGGCCTGGGCACGGACCCGAGCCCGGAACTGCGCGCCCTGCACGCACAACTGCTGACCCCGCACACGGCCCCCGCCCCCGCCCCCGCCCTCACCCCCGAACACCGCGAACCGACCGGCAACATCCGTCCCCGCCTCAACTCCTTCGTGGGCCGGGAACCCGAACTCGACGCGATTCGTTCCGAATTGCGCGGGGCCCGTCTCGTCACCCTCACCGGACCGGGCGGCTCCGGAAAGACCCGTCTCGCCGAGGAGGCCGCTGCCGGGCATCCGCAGGCATGGCTGGCCGAGCTCGCCCCGCTCGACCGGCCGGAAGCGGTGCCGGGTGCGGTCGTCAGCGCCCTCGGCCTGCGGGAGACCGCGCTGATGACCCACGAGATGGCGGGCCAGCAGGACGACCCGGTCGCCCTGCTCGTCGAGTACTGCGCCCCGCGCAGCCAACTCCTGATCCTTGACAACTGCGAGCACGTCGTCGACGCGGCGGCCGAGCTGGCCGAGACGCTCCTGACCCACTGCCCGGGACTCACGATCCTCGCCACCAGCCGTGAACCCCTGGGCGTGCCCGGCGAGTCCGTGCGCCCGGTCGAACCCCTCCTGCCCGAACCGGCACACCGCCTCTTCAGGGAGCGCGCGGCGGCGGCCAACCCCGAGGGCGACGTCACCGACGACGACGCCGTCGACGAGATCTGCCGCCGCCTCGACGGACTCCCGCTGGCCATCGAACTGGCCGCCGCCCGGCTGCGGATGCTCGCCCCGCGCCAGATCGCCGACCGCCTCGACGACCGCTTCCGGCTGCTCACTTCGGGCAGCCGTACGGTCCTGCCGCGCCAGCAGACCCTGCGCGCGGTCGTCGACTGGTCCTGGGACCTGCTCGACGAGCCCGAGCGGACCGTCCTGCGCGAGGTGTCCGTCTTCGCGGGCGGCTGGGACCTGGAGGCCGCGGAGGCCGTGTGCAGCGGGCCCGTGGCCGAACTGGTCGGAGCCCTCGTCGACAAGTCCCTGGTCGTCGCGACGCCCGGCCGGCGGGGCAGCGGCGCCATGCGCTACCGCATGCTGGAGACGATCCACGAGTACGCGGTGGAGCGCGTCGCCGAAACCCCCGCACTGCGTGCCGCCGCCGAGCGCAGGCATCGCGCGTGGGCCCGCGCCCTGGTCGAACAGGCGGACCCCCTCCTGCGGTCCGCCGACCAGCTCCGCTGGATCGACCGCCTGGAGAGCGACCTCGACAACATCCGCGCGGCCCTGCACCGCAGCGTTCTCGCCGCGGACGAGCCGGAGGCGGCGGCGCTGGTCCTCTCCATGGGCTGGTTCTGGTGGCTGCGCAACTTCCGCCGGGAGGGCGCGACCTGGACCAACCGGGTCCTGCTCCTCGGAGCGGCGCTCGACGCGGCGGCGGGCACGGACCTGGTGCGCACGGACCCGCTCGGAAGGGATCCGCTCGGAGGGGATCGGCTTGGAGGGGATCGACTCGGAGAGGATCCGCTCGGGACGGATCCTCCCCGCCTCCAGACCGCCGGTCTCGCCGCGGTGCGGCTGGACGCGATCGACCCCCTGGCGATCTGTCTCGACACGACGGACCCCTTGAGAACCGGTCTCGGCGTCGACATCGACCCCGTCGGCGCCTTCCTCGCCGACCCCGAGGGCGAGAGCGGACACCCCCTGCACAGGGTCCGTATCAAGCTGCGGGTGCTGCAGATCTTCCTGGCTTCGGAACTCGGAAAGGTGCCGCTGACGCAGGAGCGGACCGTGGAGTACGTCGCACGACTGCGCGGCACGCTGGCGCGCGGCGGCCCGGACGCGGCGACCTTCCCCGGCATCCTCTGGCCGCTGATCGGGTTCCTGATCGGCAACACCGACGGCGTGCGCGGGACGATGGCGGCCTCCCTCGCCAACTGCCGCGCGCACGGCGGTGAATGGGAGATCGGCATCGCCCTGCTGTTCTCCGTGCACGTGGCCGTCGACATGCCCGGCGGCATGGAGTACGTCGACGCGTACATCAAGGAGCTGCGGACCGTCTCCCTGCGCGTGGGCGACCGCTGGATGCGGGCCCAGGTGTGCGGCGCGGGCGGCGAGGCGGCCATGGCGCGCAGCCGGTTCGACGAGGCGAAGGGCGAGTTCCGGGAGGCGCTGCGGCTCGCCCACGAGGTGGGGGCGTACGCGGAGAAGCCGTTCCTCATCGCCCGGCTCGGCGAGATCGCCTACCGCGAGGGAGACCGCGCGGCGGCGCTCGGCGCCCTGGACGAGGCGACGGCCGCGGCCGACCGGTACGCGGTGCCGGACTCACGGGCGTTCGTCCTCCTCGTACGGGCCCAGATGGCCGTCGACGACCGGGAGTTCGGCCGGGCGCGCGAACTCTGCGAGGCGGCCCGCCAGGAGACCACCCGGGGTACCCCGCCGCCCCAGTTCCTCGCCGCGCTGAACGGCATCGACGGCCTTCTCACCGCGGTCGAGTCGGGTCCCGGCCAGGGCCTGCTCCGGCTGGCCGACGCCCTGCGGGAAGCCATGGAGAGGAGATGCGCGGAGGTGGTCCTCGCCACCCTGGCCGAGCAGGCGGCGGGAGTGCTGTCCGGCATCGGCGAGCACGCGCGCGTGGTCCGCGTCCTCACGGCCGCCTCCCGCTGGCGGGCAGGCCACCCGCGCCCGCAGCCCCAGCGGGTGGAGCTCGAACGTGTCGAAGCCGCAGCGCTGGCCGAACTCGGCCGCCGGGCCTACGACACCGAGCGCGCCGCCGGTGCGGCCCTCACCCGGGACGGTGTCCTGAAGGAACTGACCGGGGTGTCACCGGCACCGGAAGCGTGAGTCGGCCCAGTCCGCCAGGGCCGCCGTGCCGAAGCCGGAGTGCGGTTCGACGACCAGGCGGATCGTTTTCCTGCCCGTCAGATCGACATGCACGGGCACCGCGGCCTGCCCTCCACGGACCAGCCCCGACTGCCACCTCCGCACACCGTCCGCGAACACGGAGAACCGCACCTGGCCGAGGCCCATCGTCAGGTCGTCCACACCGGCCATCGCGTCGTACGAGGAACACGCGCGGTTGAGATCGATGGTGACCGAGGAGGCGCCGTGCACGGTGACACCGTTCGTGTACCGCTTGCCGGCGACGGACATGCCGTACCGCTGCCAGACCCAGCTGCTCTCGGCGAGCCGCATCTCGGGCTCGGTGCCGTCCCCGGTGATGCCGTACTCCAGCTGGTTCCACCGGAAGTCCTCGGGGGCCGGTGGCGGCGGGGGAGCGGGGGGTGGGGTGGGTTTCGGTGTGGGTGTCGGAGTGGGCGTCGGCTTCGGTTTCGGTTTCGGCTTCGGGGTGGGTTCGGGTGCGGGCGTACGGGTCGGCGTCGAGGTCGGCTTCGGCCTCGGCCTCGGTTTCGGCGCCGCCGCGGCCACCACGGGCTCGGGTTCGGCCTTCGGCGGTTTCGGGGACCGCGAGGGCGACGGCGAGGGCGACGGCACGCTCGGCTCGACGACCGGGTCGGGCGGACGCGGCCCGGCCTCGTCCTTCTTCACCGCCACGTCGTCGCCCGCGAGCGCGAACACCACCGTGGCGACGGCCGCCGCGACGACCCCCGCGATGATCCCGGCCTTCGCGGGCGTGCCGAGCCCTTCCGCCGCGGCCCCGCCGGCCCCCGCGCCCCCCGAACCGCCACCGGCCGCGGACGCGGCTCCCGCGGCCCCGGCCGCGCCCACGCCGGTCCCACCGGCGATGAGGGCTGCCGCCTTCGCGTACCCGGCGGCGCCGAACCAGCCGATGACCGCGACCGGCACGACCGCCGGAATCCCGCTCGCGACGTCCTTGATCTGACCGGCGGCGAGCCGGCACCTGACGCACTCCTCCAGGTGTTTGCGCAGCCCGCGCTCGGCGCGCGTGCGCAACCCGCCGCGCGCGTACGCGCCGAGCCGGTCGGCGTAGCGCGCGCACTCCTCGTCCGTGGTGAGCGTGGCGCTCACATGGGCCTGCAGATAGGCCTGCTTGAGGCCTTCACGGGCCCGACTGGCCAGTACGCGCGTGCCGTTGGCGTCCAGCCCGAAGAGCGTGGCGACCTCGCTGGGCGACTCGTCCTCGACCTCGGTGTGCCACAGCACGGCCTGCCAGCGCTCCGGCAGCGACCGGAACGCCTGCATGGCCATGGACTGCTCGGCCTCGTGCATGGCCCGTACGTCCGCGCCCGGCTCCTCGGAGGCGGTGTCGTCCGACCGCTCGGAGCCGCGCGCGGCCTGCGCCGCGAACACGGCGAAGTCGTCGACCAGGTGCTCCCGCCGCGCCGACCTGGTCCAGCCCGCCGCGACGCGTCGTACGGTCGTCAGCAGATAGGCGCGTACGGAGTGCTCGGGGCCGTGTCCGCCGCGGACGGCCTGGAGCATGCGGGCGAAGACCTCGGCGGTGAGGTCGTCCGCGGTGTGGGCGTCGCGGCAGCAGGTGCGCGCGTACCGGCGGACGGCGTCCGCGTGCCGCCGGTACAGCTCCTCGTAGGCCGTGTCGTCGCCCGACCGCATCCACGCGATCAACTCGGCGTCGGCGGGCGGCAGTTCGACGGGCTCGGCAGGAGGCGGCAACACTCCGCCGTCACCCTGCCCACGCCCCTCGCGCTGCGGCGGAACAACGGCCTCCGGTACGGCGCTGTCGAGTGGCTCGTCCTGCTCGTCAACGCTCATCGCGGAAAGCCCCCGCCTGCACACTCGGACCCGAACACCGGGAAAGAGTGCCACAAGCACGAACCGCGGTTACCCACAGGAACGCAGCAACCACTCATCCGAATGGATCACCCGAACCCCCCTTGACACCCCCGAACCCCACCCCCACCCCCTCAGGGGCGCGGGGAACGGCGCGAGCAACCCCTACGCTCCCGCACCCCGTCAGGGGCGCGGGGAACGGCGCGCTCAGCCCAAACGAACCCGCACCGGACGAGACCACCCCCGCCCCCTCAGGGGCGCGGGGAACGGCGCGAGCAACCCCCACGAACCCGCACCCGACAAGACCACCCCCGCCGGAGGCGACCCGCACCCGACGAAGTCACCCCCGCCGGAGGCAAAACGGCTACGCGGGACGAGACCGCAACCCTTCCAGCAGGATGTCCAACAGCCGCGCAGACGCCGCAGCCTGCTGCGCAGCATCAGGCAACGACGGCGCCGCCGTGGCTATCACGAGCAGCACGTCGGACACCGTCACATCCGCCCGCAGCTCACCCGCCCCACGCGCCCGGTCCACGAGCCGCCCCACGACCTCCAGCAACTGGGAGGCCCCGGCGTCGTCCTCGTCCGGCTGCTCCCCGAAGGAAGCCGGCCGCTGCTCCACGAGCCGCAGATCGGGCCCGCCGGGCTGGGACCGCTGCTGCGGCACCCGCGCCCCGTCACGCACAGCGGAACCGTCACGCACAGCGGAACCGTCGAGCACCGCGGAACCGTCGAGGACCGAACCGTCCTCGCCGACCCCCACCCGCAGCACCTGAGGCGGCAGCAGCCGCCCGGCGCCCGAGGCCACCGACGTCCGCAGGAAGCGCGAGAGCGCCGACCACGGCTCGTCCTCCTGCCCGAGCGCGGAACGGGCCTGATCGGTCAGCCGGGAGGTCTCCTCCTCGGCGATGCGCCGGACCAGGACGTCCTTGCTCGGAAAGCGCCGGTACACCGTGCCGACACCGACCCGCGCGCGCCGTGCCACGTCCTCCATGGGAGCGCCGTACCCCAGCTCCCCGAAGACCTCGCGCGCCGCGCGCAGTACGTGCTCCAGATTGCGCTGTGCGTCCACCCGCAGCGGCGTGGTGCGCGATACGTCCCCCGCGCGTCCGTTCCCCGCCGCCCCGGTCGCGCCGCTCGTTGGAAGCGCGGACGCGGATGTCCAATGAGTGTCCTGAATATGCATGTGTGTTCCCCCGGTAATGACGTCTCCCCCCGGAGACTCTCCCCGCCATCGACAGACCGGAGTCAGCGGAACAACCTTCGCCGTAGGACCCCGCCGTTCGGACCCGTCGAGCGCATCCCCCTACACCCCGATGACACACGAACATAGTTGAGGCGGAGTCAATTCAGAAGGGGGAGGTTCCGCACGGAGCGCCCCCCGATCGGAGTACGGGCCGGTTACGTCCCGGTTGCGCCCCCTAATGCCACCCCGCTCACACCTTCTGACCTGCGAACCTTTCCCGCGCTCCGGCGAAACGGCCCGCTCCGCGCGTCTTCGGCGGCCGGTCACACAAATTGACGGGCCTGTGGACAAACGCCCGGAGCCGGTGCGTCATGGGTGAGTGAAGGAACGTGCGCGCATTCTCGTTGTCGGCGGCGGCTACGTCGGGATGTACACCGCCCTGCGTCTCCAGCAGAAGCTCAAACAGGAGCTGAAACGCGGGGACGTGGAGATCACGGTGGTCACTCCCGACCCGTACATGACCTATCAACCCTTCCTGCCGGAGGCAGCCGCGGGCTCCATCTCGCCGCGCCATGTCGTCGTACCGCTGCGCCGTGTCCTGGACCGGTGCCGTGTCGTCATCGGCGAGGCCATGTCGATCGACCACGCCAAGCGCACCGCGACCGTCGCGACCCTCGCCACCGAGGAGGAGGGCACGGGCCCCGACCAGCTCTCGTACGACGAACTCGTGCTGGCCCCCGGCTCCGTGTCGCGCACCCTTCCGATCCCGGGTCTCGCCGAGTTCGCCATCGGCTTCAAGACCGTCGAGGAGGCCATCGGTCTGCGCAACCACGTCATCGAGCAGATGGACATCGCCTCCTCCACCCGCGACCCCGCGATCCGCGACGCCGCCCTGACCTTCGTCTTCGTAGGAGGCGGTTACGCCGGAGTGGAGGCGCTCGGCGAGCTGGAGGACATGGCCCGGTACGCCTCCCGCTACTACCACAACGTCAAGGCCGACGACATGAAGTGGATCCTCGTCGAGGCCTCGGACCGCATCCTTCCCGAGGTCGGCGAGGAGATGGGCAAGTACACCGTCACGCAGCTGCGCCGCCGCAACATCGACGTACGTCTGCGGACCCGGCTCGACTCGTGCACCGACCGCGTCGCCGTCCTCAGCGACGGGGCCCGCTTCCCGACCCGCACGGTCGTGTGGACCGCGGGCGTCAAGCCCCACCCGATCCTCGCGGCCACCGACCTGCCGCTGAACGAACGCGGCCGGCTGAAGTGCACCGCCGAGCTGACCGTGGACGGCACCACGCACGCGTGGGCCGCGGGCGACGCCGCCGCAGTGCCCGACGTGACCGCGGCGGGGTCCGGCGCGGAGACGGCCCCCAACGCCCAGCACGCGGTCCGCCAGGCCAAGGTCCTCGGCGGCAACATCGCCCGCTCCCTGCGCGGCGAGTCCCTGGAGACGTACTCCCACAAGTACGTGGGTTCGGTCGCCTCCCTGGGACTGCACAAGGGGGTCGCACACGTCTACGGGCGCAAGCTGAAGGGATACCCTGCCTGGTTCATGCACCGCGTCTACCACCTGAGCCGGGTGCCCACCTTCAACCGAAAAGCCCGAGTGCTCGCCGAATGGACCCTGTCGGGCCTCTTCAAGAGGGAGATCGTCTCTCTCGGTTCGCTCGAACATCCCCGCGCGGAGTTCGAACTCGCGGCCGGTGGAAAGCCTCCTCAGGACCACCCGAAGGGGTCGTCCTGACCGGAGTCCGGAACTCCGCCCGCGGGACCGGCGTCTGACGAATGTCGGTCCCGTCGGACACACTGGTCCATCACGACCATGGGCGGGCCGACCGCTCGCCCTTCGATCCCACGAGGCCTGTCCCACAGTGAACTTCACGCGCTGGAGCGCTCGGCTCCCCGGAACGCAGCGCCGCGCGGCGGCGCAGGCCGACGGACTGCCCACGGCACTGCCCTCGGAGAGCTCCGTGCCCGCGGCACGAGCCGAGCGGCCGACCGCCGAGGGGACCGCCGTCGCGCTCGCCCCCGCCGTGGACGAGCTGCCGGTCCGCGAGGTCCTGGACCGCATCCCGGCCCTGGTCGCCCTCGTCCACGGACCGGAGCACCGCCTCGCGTACGTGAACGACGCCTACGTGACGGCCTTCGGAGTCCGCCCGCCCGGCGAACCCGCGCGCGAGGCACTGCCCGAGCTGGCCGAGATCGGCCTCCTGCCGCTCCTGGACCAGGTCCTGCGCAGCTCCAAGCCGCGTACGGTCAAGTCCCGCAAGGTCCCCGGCGGACGCTCGTACACGTTCACGTGCACCCCCGTCGAGGTCTCGGCCACCCCTGAAGGGGGCGGCGTACTCATCTTCGCGGCGGACGTCACCGACCACGCCGAGGCCGCCGAGCGGCTGCGGGCCAGCGAGCGCGGACAGCGCGAGACCGCCGTCACCCTCCAGCGCTCCCTGCTCCCCCAGGAACTGGAGGAGCCGGACGACCTGCGCGTCGCCGCGACCTACCACCCCGGTGGCACGGAGGCCGCGGTCGGCGGCGACTGGTACGACGTGATCACCCTCGGCGGCGGGCGCACCGCCCTCGTCATCGGCGACGTGATGGGCCGCGGCATCCGCGCGGCGGCCGTCATGGGCCAGCTCCGCACGGCCGTCCGCGCGTACGCACGCCTGGACCTGCCCCCGCACGAGGTGCTCCAGCTCCTCGACGGCCTCGCCATGGAGATCGACGCCAACCAGATCGCCACCTGCGTGTACGCGGTCCACGACCCGAACGAGGGACGGCTGGTGTACGCCTCCGCCGGCCACCTCCCGATCCTCGTACGCGACGAGAGCGGCACCGTCCACCGCGCCGACGAACCCACCGGACCCCCGCTCGGCACGGGCGGCTGGATGCACGCGTCCGGCTCGGTGCCACTGGGCCCCGGCTCCACCGCCGTCCTCTACACGGACGGCCTGGTCGAGCGCCGGGACGCCGACCTCGACGAGGGAATCGCCTCCCTGGAGGGCGCACTCGCCGGCGCCACGGGCACACCCCAGGTGGTCTGCGACCGCCTGGTCCGCTCGATGGGCGTCACGGCCGAGCACGACGACGACGTCGCCGTCCTGGTCCTCCAGCACCCGGCGCGTACGGGCCCCGACAGCGACCTCTTCCGCAACGCGGCCCTGGAACTGCTCGGGGGCACGGAAGCGGCCCCACGCGCGCGTGCCTTCGCCTCCGGCGTCCTCACCAGCTGGCGCTTCGCACCCGACCTGCACGACCTGGGCGTGCTCGCTGCCAGCGAACTCGTCGCGAACTCCCTCCAGCACGGCACCCCGCCGATGCGACTGAGACTCCGCCGCACCGACCGCCGGCTGATCGTGGAGGTCACCGACGGCGACGACCACCTGCCGCGCCGCCGCCGCGCCGAACCGGCCGACGAGTCGGGCCGCGGCATCGCGATCATCGCCACGATCGCCTCGAACTGGGGCTCACGCCGTGCCCCGGGGGGCGGCAAGGCGGTGTGGTGCGAGTTCGCCCTCCCCCGCACCACCTGACCCGGCAGCCCCGCGAACCCCGTCGGTCCCGTCAGGCCGCGGTCTGCACCGACTCCGTGGAAGCCCCGCCGCGCACCACGACCCGGCTCTTCGCGAGCGAGGGCTGGTTCTGCACAGGAGTGAGCTGCCGCCCCAGCCGCACCGCCAGAAACGTGATCCCCAGCGAGAACAGCAGGAACGTCACGATGTACGGAGCGTGCAGCGAGGCACCCATCGGGCCGCCCACCGCCGGACCGACCGCCAGGGCCAGCTGCTTCACCAGGGCGAACGCCGAGTTGTACTGACCGGCCAGCCCGCTCGGCGCCAGATCCGCGACCAGTGGAGCCACGGTCGGCGACAGCATCGCCTCCCCGAGCCCGAACAGCGCGTACGTCGACACGAACGCGGCCGTGGCCATGGTCTGGCTGCCGTGCCCGAGACCCGCGTACCCGGCGATGACCCAGGCGACGGCCCAGATCAGCCCCACCGCGGCGATCACCCGGGACCGCTTGCGACGCTCGACGAACCTCAGCACGGCGAACTGCGCGACGACGATCATCGCCGTGTTCGCGGCGAGCGCCGTCCCGAGCGCGGAGGTGGAGATACCGGCCGCCTCGACGCCGTACGCGCTCAAGCCCGACTCGAACTGCCCGTAGCAGGCGAAGAACAGCACGAAGCCCACCACGCACAGCTGCACCATGGCCCGGTTGCCGAGCAGCTGCTTCCAGCTGCCCCTGGCCTGCCCCGGCGCATCCTCGACCTTGGGCGCCCGCGGCATCCGTACGGTCGCCATGACCACCACGAGCAGCAGGAACATCGCCGCCTCGATCGCGAAGAGCAGCGTGAACGAGCTCGCCCGCGAGGCGTCGACGAGGTGACCGCCGATGAGCCCGCCGACGCCGAGACCGAGGTTCTGCAGGAAGAACTGGGTGGCGAAGGCGCGCGAGCGGGTCTCGGCGGTCGAGCAGTCGACGATCATCGTCGCCAGCGCGGGCTGCATCACGGCCTGACCGGCACCGAGCGCGGCAGCCGACATCAGCACGGTCGTGGAGCTGCTCGCCAGTCCCAGACTCAGCGAGCCGACGGCGGCGGTGACCAGGGCGAGGAGCAGCACGGGCATCGGCCCCCGCCGGACGATGGCCCGCCCGGCGAACGGCAGCACCACGAGCGCGGCCACGGCGAAGACGGCGAGCACGAGACCCGCCGTCATGGCACCGAGATCCCGTACCTGCGCCACATAGACGTACAGATACGGGACGGTAAAACCGAGGCCGAACGCGCTGAGTGCGTTGCCCACATGGATCCGGCGCATCTCCGCGCCCATCGCCCTGGTCACTTTCACCTGCCTTGATCAAGAAGTCCTACGCCTGCCTCAGAAGTTAGGAGTGAAGACTTCGAAGCTAAAGTTAGGATCTAAACAATACATCTCGAAGGACTTCAACGCCAAGCGGGCGCGTGCCATACTGCGTCCATGGGTGACACCCCCGCCGCGAACGAGCCGACGCTGGACGAGCAGATCGCCGCCTACCAGCGCGAGTTCCGGGACCTCGACCCCCAGGTCGAGAAGATCGTCTCGGCCCTCGGCCGTCTCAACCGCCGTATGAACGTCGCGTACGGCCGCCAGACCGCCGCTCTCGGCATCAGCAACGCCGAGTGGGAGGTCCTCAAGGCGCTCGTGCTGTCGGGAGCGCCCTACTGCCTGGGTCCCAGCGACCTGGCGAAGCGGCTCGGGCTCACCCCGGCGGCCATGACCCATCGGATCGACCGGATGGTGGGGGAGGGTCTCGTCACCAGGGAGCGCGACGAGTCCAACCGGGTCCGCGTGATCGTGGAGCTGACGAACGAGGGCCGGGACAAGTGGCTTGAGGCCATGCGTCTCGCCACCGTCTTCGAGGAGGACCTGCTCCAGGACCTCTCACAGGCGGAGCGCGGTGCCCTGGAAGACGTGCTGACCAGGCTGCTGCGACGCGTCGAGGACGCGCAGCCGGACGCCGGCGGCCGGCTCACCGACCTCGACTGAGGCCCGCGCAGGGCGAGTTGGGGTTTGCCGGACGGTCGCCCGGGGGAGACTTGACACTCACCTCGTGGATCCGTAAGGTTCTTCGAGTTGCCACGGAGCCGTAACGGTTCTGCGCCAGCACCTCTGCCGCGGATGCGGCACACCAAACCACCAGCTCGATCTCCCAACGGGATTGAATTCGGCGTGCCCGAATTGATTTCGATTTGGGGCCGGCGGCTCCGATTAGGAACTGCCAGCCGGATCCGCTAAAGTTTTGGACGTCGGAACGGCCCAACAGCCGCAAAGACAAACCCGGTTGACTGGGAGTCAGGCCCGAAAGGATCTGATAGAGTCAACATCGCCGGAAAGGGAAACGCGAAAGCGAAAACCTGGAAAGCACCGAGGAAATCGGAACCGGAAACGGTCTGATAGAGTCGGAAACGCAAGACAGCGAGACAAGCACAACAGTAAAACAGCAGGACCGAAGGGAAGCGCCCGGAGGAAAGCCCGAGAGGGTGAGTACAAAGGAAGCGTCCGTTCCTTGAGAACTCAACAGCGTGCCAAAAATCAACGCCAG
>NZ_JBHXTO010000111.1:0-31511 GCF_042677425.1 Streptomyces sp. NPDC127119
GGGGGGGTGGGTGGGTGGGGGCGCCTGCCCCGGCGCCCCTTACACCGGGGGGGGCGCCCGGTTTTTATAATTCCCGGGGGCGGGGGAACGGCGCGGCCAGCCACAGCGGACCCGCAGACAGAATCCTGCCGAACCCCCACCCCCTTAGGGGCGCGGGGAACTGCGCGACCAGCCACAACGCACCCGCACCCGACGTCCCGGCGAACCCCCGCCCCCCCCAAGGGGCGCGGGGAACTGCGCGGCCAGCCCCCGCCGGCCGCGCAGCCGAGCGTCGACCGTCAGTCCGTCACGTCGACCTTGCCGTTCGCGGGCGACGCAGCCGGCACGGCAGCCGCGGCCGACGGCCCAGTGATCCGGCGGAGCAGTTCCGCCAGGTCCACCCCCGTCGTGGAGCCGAGCAGCTCAACCCCCTGCGCGACGTTGTCCGCGACCGTCCGGGACAACTGGCTCGCCCCGTCCGTGGAGATCACCGTCATCTTGTCGATCGCGCTGAGCGGCTCGGACGCCTTGGCGACGACCGACGGCAGCACCTCGACGACCATCTGCAGCACCGCCGCGTCGCCGTACTGCGAGAACGCGTCCGCCTTCAACCGCATCGCCTCCGCCTCGGCGGCCCCCTTGGCCCCGATCGCCGCGGCTTCGGCCTCACCCTCGATGCGTACGGCGTCGGCGAGCGCGGCGCGGTGCGCCTTCTCGCCCTCACCGGTCAGCCGCGACCGCTGGGCGTCCGCCTCGGCCTGCTTGACGAGCGCGACCCGGCGGGCCTCCGCCTCCTGTTCGGCCTGGTACCGCGCCGCGTCGGCCGGCTTGCGGACCTTGGTGTCCAGCTCGCGGTCGGTCAGCGCGGCCTGCCGCTGGGCGACCTTCTCCTGTTCGGCGAGGACTTCCTGGCTGCGGGCGGCCTGCGCGAGCGGACCGGCCGCCGCGGCACGCGCCGCCGCCTCGTCCGTCTCGGCCTTGATCTCCGCGGTCTTGAGCGCGAACGTCCGCTGGGCGATCGCGATCTCCTCCTCGGCCTTCAGCCGGGCCTGCTCGGCGGCCCGCCGGGCCACGGCCTCCGCGATGTCGGCCTCCTGCTTGGCGCGGGCGGCCTCGGGCCGGCCGAGGTCCTCCAGGTACGAGCCCTCGGTGGTGATGTCCTGGATCTGGAAGGCGTCGAGCACCAGGCCCTGTCCGGACAGGCTCGCCTCGGCCTCCTCCGCGACCTGCCCGGCGAACGCGGCACGGTCCCGGATGATGTCCTCCACCGACATGCGGCCCACGATGGAGCGCAGCGCGCCGGAGAGCACTTCCTGGGTGAAGCCGACGATGCCGTTCTGCTGCATCAGGAAGCGCTGGGCGGCGGCGCGGATGGAGTCCTCGGTGCCGCCGACCTTGACGATGGCGACGCCTTCGAGGTTCGCCTTGACGCCGCGCAGGGTGACCGCGCCGCGCACGGTGATCGGGATGTGCCTGCTGGACAGGTCGAGGGTGAACTTCTGCTGGACGAACGGGACGACGAAGACGCCGCCGCCGACCACGACCTTCTGGCCGCTGTTGTCGGTGAACACCCGCCCGGTCTCCGGGTCGGTGGATTTCTTGCCGCGCCGCCCGGTGACGATGAAGGCCTGGCTGGGCCCGGCCACCTTGTACCGCGTGACGACGACGAGTGCGAGCAGGACGAGGAGTACGACGACTCCCACGACCGCGACGAGCACTGGACTCATGATGAATTCCCCCCTTGCCACCCCCAAGGCGGCAGATCGGTTCGGACCAGATCAAGAAAGAACAAGCAGCAATTCAGCGTTGGACCGCGCGGACCGCCACCGATGTCGGTGACAGGGACTCCTCGACCCAGACCTCCGTGCCCCGGGCCACCGCTTCGGGGCTCTTCGCCGCGAGTTTCAGCGGCTGCCCCGCGAGATACACGAGCACCTCGCCGTAACCGCCGACCGGGATCGGGGTGACGACGGAACCCGAGCTGCCGACGAGGTCGGTGCCGCGCGGTGTGGCGGACGGTTCGTCGCGCATCAGGGCCCGGCTGAACCGCCAGGTGAGCCCGCCCGCCGCGGCTCCGGCCCCGATGCCCACGACGGTGGCGGGCAGGACTCCGAGTCCGGTGGTGCCGAGTACGAGGGCGCCGCCGAAGCCGAGCATCGACACGAATCCGGCGATGACCGGCAGTGAGAGCAGTCCGTCGAAGAGTCCGTCCAGGAAACTCGCTCCGCCGAACAGCCCTTCCAGGACGCCGTCGAAGACCAGCGTCAGAAGCAGCAGTACGACACCCGCGATGCCGAGACCGAGAAACACGTTCATCCGGCCCACCTCCCCGACTGTGCCGATCACCTCGGCGGAGTCGTATTGTGGCAGATGCGTGCGCTATACACATTGCCGGATCCCGGCAGTCTTTACGCTTTCTTGGTGCCGCTTTGACACATCAGCCCCGTGCGTCCCAGGGCCCCGGCACCGCCCGGCACCGGGAACGCCCCAAGACTGCCGGAATCCGGCAATGCGAAGACTCCTCCGCTCCGGGCACGATGACCGGGCGGAAAAGGGGAACCACGCGGAAGTCACGGGGGATCCGCGTGGGCCTGCCACGGGGGACGGACAGGGGCTCCGGTGCCGGACACCGCCGACTGACGGCGTCCGGCACCGGGGCCCCGCCCTGCCGTGGTCCGGCAGTGAGCCCCACCCTCACCGCGCCGCACCCCCGCCCCATGCGCTAGAAAGGCGTCACCAGCTCATCGAGGCAAAACTGCTCATCGGGAGAAGAGGGGCGCGCATGGCGGGGCGGGACGTTCCCGAGGAATACCTGGACGGGTACGCGCGTATCCTCGCCAACGCCTCCGCGACCGGCCGCCGGCTGACCCGCGACGAACTCGACTCCCGGCGGGCGCTGGGCGAACGGGCCGCCGAGGCCGGGTTCGGACTGCGCGCCCTGGTCGGCGCCCATCTCACCGCCGCCCGCGTGCACTGGCCCGCCACCGCCGGGGAGCACGCGCTCGCCGCCGTCGAACAGGCCGTCGACGCCTTCGCCGAGGGGTACGAACGGGCGCAACTCCTCGCCGTACGCCAGGAGGAGGCCGCGCGCCGGGAGTTCATCGACGACCTGCTGCACGGCCGCAGCGACCTCGGCCTGCTCGCCGAACGCGCCGAACGCTTCGGACTGCGCCTCTCGCACGCGCACGCCGTCGCCGTGGCCCGCGGCAGCGTGGGCCACGACGGTTACGACGGTTACGACGAGGGGGACACCGTGCCCCGCGAGGTGGAGCGCGCGCTGATCACCAGGTTCGGCGACCGCAACATCCTCGTCACCACCAAGGACGGGCGCCTGGTGTGCATCGCGCCCGGCGACCAGGACGACGTCCTCGCGTTCTTCGCCAAACAGGCGTACGCGGCCACCGACGGCGGGCAGGTCGCCATCGGCCGCTCCCAGCCCGGACCCGGCGGGGTCGTCCAGTCCTACGAGGAGGCGCTGAACGCCCTCGACCTGGCGGAACGGCTGGAGTTCGACACACCCGTACTGCGCTCCGCCGACCTGCTCGTCTATCCCGTACTGACCCGGGACCGGCAGGCCATGGCCGACCTGGTGGTCAGCGCGCTCGGACCGCTGCGCGCGGCCCGCGGCGGCGCCGAACCGCTCCTCGACACGCTCACCGCGTACTTCGACTCGGGCTGTGTCGCCGCGGAGGCCGCCAGGCGGCTGGCGCTGAGCGTCCGCGCGCTCACCTACCGGCTGGAACGCATCCACAAGCTGACCGGGGCGAACCCGGCGGACCCGGTGCACCGGTACACCCTGCAGACCGCGGTCATCGGGGCGCGGCTGCTGGACTGGCCGGAGAAGGACTTCTGAGGACTGCCGAGGAACACCTTCCCCGGCCGGCGCTCATTCCTCGCCGTCGTCCGTGTCGTCCTCGTCGTCACCGTCGTCCGGCCGGTCGTCCCCGCCCTTGCCCGGCTTGCGCGGCTTCTCCGCGTCCTGGCCGGGGCCCGGTTCGACCTCCGAAACCTCCTCCGTGGCGGAAGGGGAGGCGGAGGGCGCCGTGTCGACGTCGGGCGAGGTCCCGGTCTCCTGCTCCTGCTCCCCGCCCTGGTCCCCTCCCTGATCCTGGTCCTGGTCCACCGCTCCGGCGACGGGCGCCCCGCTGGCCGACCTGCCGGACGAGCCCCCGGTCGTACCGGCGGAGGGTGACGCGTCCTTCGAGCCGTCCTTCGACGCGGTGTCGTCCGGCGAGAACATCGACATGCCCGCGAGCACGGCCAGTACGAAGATCACGGCACCGGCGAGGATGCCGAACACCCGGGGTCTGCGTCTGACCGCGGTCCCCACACCGCCGCGTCCGCCGCCACCGCCGGTGGGCCGTGCGCGGCGCGAGGGCCCGGAACGGGCCGAGTGCGAAGCGTGCGAGGAGGGTGCCGGGGCGGGCAGGGGGCCGGACCGGGACGCGTGGGCGGAGCGCCCGGTCGGCTGCGCGGCGGTCGCCGGGAGCCGGTACGTCGTCGGGGCCCCGCTGTCGGCTCCCCCGGACTGCTGCTGCGGGGGCGCCGACGCGTACGACACCTGCGTACGCGGCTGCTGTGCGGCCACCGGGAGGGGCTCGGCCCGTCCCTGCCAGGCGCCCGTGCCGAACCAGTCCGCGACCTCCTGGGCCGTGGGCCGGTCCTCGGGCTGCTTGGCGAGCAGCCCGAGAAGGTAGTTCTCGAAGGCGGGCGGCAACTGGATCCCGCGCTCGCGGGGCGGCACCGGCGCCATGTCGATGTGCTGGTGCAGGGTGATCGTCGCGCTCTCGCCCTGGAACGGCGGTCTGCCGGTGAGGAGCTGGTAGAGCACACAGCCCAGCGAGTACACGTCGGAGGCGGCGGACGCCGGACGGCCCAGGGCACGCTCCGGGGCGAGATAGAGGCTGGTGCCGACGATCTGGCCGGCCGTGGTGAGCGCGGACGACGGGTCGTCGACGAAACGGGCGATACCGAAGTCGCCGATCTTCACAGTGCCCTGGGCGTCCGCGAGGAGGTTGCCGGGCTTGATGTCCCGGTGCACGATCCCCTCGCGGTGCGCGGCGGCGAGGCCCGCGGCGGCCTGGGCGGCGATGGTGGCCACCCGGTCCGCGCCGAGGGTGCCGGACGCGGTCAGTTCCTGGGCGAGGCTGCGGCCCTCGACCAGCTCCATGACCAGGTAGAAGCGGCCGTCCCAGGCGCCGAAGTCGAAGACGGCGACGACGTAGGGGTGGCTGAGCCTGGCCGCCGTCTGGGCCTCCAGCCGGAAGCGGGCGGACGCGGCGCTGTCCGCCTCGTCCCCCAGCAGCAGCTTGACGGCCACGGCGCGGCCGAGCACCTCGTCGGTGGCCTGCCAGACCTCGCCCATGCCGCCTCGGCCGATGGACGCCTGCAACCGATACCGCTCCGCGACGAGCACCAGCGAATCATCCTCAACAGCAGAAGGCCAACACGGGGACCGCGAACGGCACTTCGGCGTTACGGAAGCGCGCGGATGGGGGGACTCGCAGTCCCCCTAGCCTACCGATCCCCCAACCCCCGAAACGCCCTGCGGGCCCGCGCCCCTGCGGGAGGGTGCGGGTTGCTTGCGGCTGAGCCCACAGTTCCCCGCGCCCCTGGGGGGATGGGGGTTCGCTGGAACGTCCGGCTGCGGCCCGGTGGGGGTCACCCGCGCAGTTCCCCGCGCCCCTGAAAAGCGGGGCTGCGCCCCTGCCTTTCATCTTTTAGGGGCGCGGGGAACGGCGCGGCCAGCCACGTGCGCCCCGCAGGCGACACTCCACGGGACCCCCACCCCCCTCAGGGGCGCGGGGAACTGCGCGGCCAGCCGCGGCGGACCCGCAGACAGAATCCCGCCGAACCCCCACCCCTCAGGGGCGCGGGGAACGGCGCAGTCAGTTCAGGTCGTGCGGATCATCACGCAGTCGAATTCCACGACTCGGCCCGTCGCGGGGTCGCGCGTGACGGGGTACATCCCGGTGACCCCGAACCCCGCCGCCTCGTACGCGGCAACAGCCTCCCCCATCGCAGGACTGCCCTCGTACAACCGCAACGCCGCCACCTCGGACTGCATCCCGACGAACTCGGAGATCCGCTCACCCGCCCCGGCGAACACCTCCATGTCGAAACCCTGCGTGTCCATCTTCAGATACGGCCGGGGGTCCTCGACCCCTTCGAGCGCCTTCTGCATGACGCCGTCGAGCCGCCGGATCTCGATCTCCTCCGTACGCCCCTTGGCGAACCGCCGGTACCGCTCCTTGCCGTACTCGCTGGGCGGAAGCAGCGAGTTCATGGACTTCCAGTCCACATGGATGGACTGCACGGCCTCCTCGCGGCCGAGCGCGAAGTTGTACACATGCCAGTCCGGGTCGCTCTCGGCGGACTTCTGCAACTTCTCGAACGTCGCGGACACCGGCTCGAAGGACACGATCCGCCCCGTGTAGCCGAAGCGCCGCAGCCCCTTCCCGTACTGCCCGCTGTTGGCCCCGACGTCGAACACGCAGTTCACGCGGTTCAGTTCCAGCAGGGCGGCCACATGCTGGGTGCACAGATAGTGCGCGGCGGCGAGCTGGAACTCCCGCTCCCCCGCCGCCGGTACCGCCTTGTCGAGCAGCAGCCGCGCACCCGTGTCACCGAGCGGCACACTCTTCACGTTCCGCCCTCCGGACCCGCGGGCCACCACCCAGGTGTCCGTGCCGGCGCCCGTGACCGCGTACCGGCTCCTGCCGCGGGTCACCAGATCGGCGCCGCCTCCCACCGGGACGACGGTCCGCTCGCCCCGCCGGAACAGCAGGGACGTACCGGGACCGAGATCGACCACCTTCACGCCTATCCGGGGAAGGATTCCGAGCAGTCTTCTGTAAAGGGTCGGCATCGGGTCAGCCTCGCAGAAGTCGCCTCGGATTCACCGGTACTTCACGGAATGAATTCTCACCGGTGACCGGTCGCGTGGCGGTCGAGTTCGTAGGCCGCCCTGATGAGCGGCACATGCGTGAACGCCTGGGGAAAATTGCCCAGTTGGCGTCCGGCGACGGGGTCGTACTCCTCCGCCAGCAGCCCGACGTCGTTGCGCAGGAGCAGCAGCCGTTCGTACAGGGTCCGGGCCTCGTCCTCGCGTCCGGTCAGGCGCAGGGCGTCCGCGAGCCAGAAGGAGCAGGCCAGGAAGGCGCCCTCGGAGCCGGCCAGTCCGTCGGGGCTCGCGGATCCGCCGGCGTTCGTCGAGTAGCGGCGGACCAGGCCGTCGCCGGTCGACAGTTCGCGTTCGACGGCGGCGACCGTGCCGATGACCCTCGGGTCGTCCGGCGGCAGGAACCCGGTGCGCGGGATGAGCAGCAGCGCCGCGTCGAGGGCGCGCGAACCGTAGGACTGCGTGAACGTGCCGCGCGCCGGGTCGAAGCCCCGCTCGCAGACTTCCCGGTGGATTCGGTCCCGGATCTCGCGCCAGTGGGCGACGGGCCCCGGGCGCCCGTGGTCCTCGGCCAGCCGGACCGCACGGTCGAAGGCGACCCAGCACATGACCTTGGAGTGGACGTGGTGGCGGGGTTCGCCGCGCATCTCCCACAGGCCCTGGTCTGGCCGGGACCACACCTTCTCCAGGTGGTCGAGCACGGCCCGCTGGAGTGCGATGAGATGCCGGTGGGGCCGCAGCCCCGAACTCAGCGTCAGAGCGAGGGTGTCCATCAACTCGCCGGGCACGTCGAGTTGTTGCTGCCCGGCGGCGCCGTTGCCGATCCGTACCGGCCGCGAACCCTCGTACCCGGGAAGCCAGTCGGCCGTCCACTCGGTGAGCCTGCGCTCGCCGCCGATGCCGTACATGATCTGGATGTCCTGCGGGCGGCCGGCGACCGCTCTCTCCAGCCAGCCGCGCCAGGCGTCCGCCTCGGCGGTGAAGCCGCTGCGCAGCAGCGCCTCCAGGGTCATGCCGGCGTCGCGCAGCCAGCAGAAGCGGTAGTCCCAGTTGCGTACCCCGCCGGGCTGTTCGGGCAGCGAGGTGGTGGGCGCGGCGACGATGCCGCCGGTCGGCTCGTAGGTGAGGGCCTTGAGGGTGATGAGGGAGCGTACGACCGCTTCGCGGTAGGTGCCGTCGTACGAGAACGGCCGCAGCCAGTCGCTCCAGTACTCCTCGGTGCGGCGCAGTGCCTCGAAGGGGTCCACGGGGCCGGGGCCGGGCAGGTGGGAGGGCTGCCAGGTCAGGACGGAGGGGATGCGTTCGCCTGCGGTGACGGTGAAGTCGGCGGTGTGGGCGTGGCCGTGCGCGGCCAGCGGGACGGTGGTGGACAGGCGCACCGACTCGGGTCCCGCGATCCCGGTGAGCTGCCCGTGCTCGCGGTGCATCCAGGGCACCACGCTCCCGTACTCGAACCGCAGCCGCAGGTCCATGCGCAGGTCGACCGTGCCGGACACACCCTCGACGATCCGTACGACGCTGGGGGAGCCGTCGCGGCGCGGCATGAAGTCGACGACGGTGGCCCGGCCGGTGTCGGTCTCCCACTCGGTCTCCAGGACGAGGGAGTCCCCGCGGTAGCGGCGGGTGGAGGCCGGCGGGGCGGAGTCGTCGTACGCGGCCACCGGGGCGATCCGCCAGCGGCCGTTGTTCTCGTCGCCCAGCAGCGCGGCGAAGCAGGCGGGGGAGTCGAAGCGGGGCAGGCACAGCCAGTCGAGGCTGCCGTCGCGGCCGATGAGGGCGGCGGTCAGCAGGTCCCCGACGAGGGCGTAGTCCTCGATCCGTCCCGGCATGGGGCCAGTGTGGCCGCGGGAGTGGGCGGGGGCATCTCGAAGGGCCCCTCCGGCTCACCCGGTCGGCCCGGTGCGCTGGTGGGAGGTGCCGCGCGATGGTGCCGTGGGAGGGATCCGGAAGATCCCTGTCGTCGGGAGCCGTAGGAGGCATCCGTGCTGAACCGTCCGACCCGCCGTCGGTGCCGTCACCGGCGTACCGTCCCCGCCCTCCGGCCGGCCCTCGTCCCGGTCCTCGCGGTGGCCGCGCTGCTCACGACGGCCGGGTGCTCGGGCGGTGGCGGCGGGGTCGGTGCCGGTGCCGCGGACGACGCGGCGGCCTCCGCCTCCGCCGCCGCGGCGCGGGCCCCCTCGCCCTCCCCCTCGGTCACCGTCGCGCACACGCTCACCGAGGCGCAGGCGAAGTCGGCGCTGGTCACCCCCGCCGACCTCGGCGACGGCTGGACGGGGACCCAGGGCGCGGCGACCTGGCGGGACGCCCTCCTCAAGGGCAGGGCGGACGTCACCGACTGCCAGCGGCTGCTCGACGGCCTGTACGCCGAGAACCTGCTCGGCGACCCCGCCGGGTCCCGCGCGGCGGCCGGCTTCGACGACAACGGCGCCGGGACGCAGCTGCGGTACCAGGTGGGGGCGTACGACCGGACCGCGCTGGACTCCTCGCTGGCCTGGCTGAAGACGGTGCCGGAGATCTGCGGGCAGTTCACGGCCACGGACGTCAGGGGCGGGCAGTTCACCGTCCGGGCGGTCGCCGCGCCGCTGCCCGGACTGGGCGAGGCAGCCGAGGGGCTGCGGGTGACCGTGAGCGGCGACGGCGGCGGCTGGCCCGCCGTGCTCACCCTGGACTACGCGGCCGTCCGGGTCGGCGACAGCGCGCTGTCCCTCACCGACGGCGGACTCGACGAGGTGGACGCCGGGGACGTCCGGCGGGCCGCCGAGGCCGGCACACGGCGCCTCGAGGAGGTCCTGGCGGGCGGGACACCCGCGGCGGCCCTTTCGGCTCCGGCCTCCGCGTCGGAGTCCGAACCGGCTTCGGAACCGGCTTCGGAACCGGCGGGGGCTTCGGAGGCGGCTTCCGTTCCCGCCCCGGACTCGTCACCGTCCTCCGAGCAGAGCGGTGACGAGGACGAGCCGGATCCCGATGAGCTGAGCTGAGCTGAGGCGTGGCTGTGGGTTCGGCTTCGGCCGTCATACCCGGTCGGTGAGGTACCGCTCGACCGGGCCCAGGGTGAGCAACCCGCCTCCCGAGCCCGCGAGTTCGGCGGCGGCGGGACGCAGACGGTCGCGGGCGCGTGCCGGCACGGCACGGTCGCCGAGGCGACGGGCGGCCTCGGCCTCCAGCGCGCAGCAGGCCTCGTACAGGAGGTCGTCATCTGCCCGGACCTCCGCGGCTACGGCGCCGGCGACAAGCCCGCCGACCCCGACGGAACCGCGTACTCGAAGCGCACGATGGCCGCGGACGTCGTCGCGGTCGCCAGGGCGCTGGGCCACGAGCGCTTCGCGCTGGTCGGCCACGACCGCGGCGCCCTCGTCGCGATCCGCGCCGGCCTGGACCATCCGGAGACGGTCACCCACCTCGCCTCGCTGGACGTCCTGCCGACGCTCGACATGTGGGAGGTCATGCACGGCACGTCCGCCGCGATCGGCTTCCACCTCTACCTCATGGCCCAACCGCCGGGCCTGCCGGAGCAGTTGATCGGTGCGAGCCCGGACGCGTTCTTCGGCCACTTCCTGGACGCCTGGACGCGCGACCCGGCGGCCGTCCCGGCGGACGTGCGCGCCGCCTACCTCGCCGCGTCCCGCGCGGCCGTCCCGTCGATCGTCGCGGACCACCGCGCCTCCGCGGGCGTCGACGTCACGCACGACCGGGCCGACCGCGAGGCCGGCAACCGGCTGCGGATGCCGGTGAGCGTGCTCCAGCAGGACTGGGGCTCCGCCCTCGGCTTCGACGCGGCCGCGCTGTGGGCCGCGTGGGCCGACGACCTGCGGCACAGCACCGTCTCGTGCGGCCATTTCATGGCGGAGGAGGCCCCGGACGTCGTCGTCGGGGCGATACGGGAACTGCTGTGCCGGTGACGCGGGGGGCTGTCAGCGGCAGGCGGCTCGGTTAGCTTGCCCGGTAGGACCTGCCCCGCACGGCCGGCCGGAGAGGAAGCCGGTCGGGGCCGGAGAAGAGGCCGGTGGAGAGGAGACGGCCGGTGGACAAGCGCACGCCCCGACTCGGTGAGGTCCAGGAGACCCTGCTCATCCCCCTCTACGCCCGTGCGGTCGAGACCCGTAAGGCGCACGGACTGCTCAGTGATCCACAGGCCGTGGAGATGGTCGACTCCCTCGACTACGACTTCTCCCGTTTCGACGGCGCGCGGAGCCTGCTCGGGGCGAATCTGCGCACGCTGCTCTTCGACCAGTGGGTACGGGAGTTCCTGGAGCGGCACCCCTCCGGCACGGTCGTCGAGATCGGCACGGGACTCAACACGCGGTTCGAACGGCTCGACAACGGCACGGTCCACTGGTTCGACCTCGACCTGCCCGATGTGATCGCCCTGCGGCGGGGCTTCTTCAAGGACACGGACCGGCGGCACATGGTCTCGGCCTCGGTCACCGATCCGCAGTGGATGGAGCAGGTGCGCGGCAGCAGCCCCGGGCCGTACTTCCTGGTCGCCGAGGCGGTGCTGGTCTATCTGGAGGCGGAACTGGTCCGTACGGTGTTCCAGCAGGTCGGGGAGGAGCTGCCCGGGGCCCGCTTCGCCCTGGAGACGGCCGCGTCCCGCGTGGTCGACGACCAGGACGGCCATGACGTCCTGGCCAAGGTGACGGCCAGGATGCGCTGGAGCTGCGACAACCCGGGTGCGCTCGAACAGTGGGAGCCGGGCCTCAGCCTCACGGACTCCCGCACCCTGGCCCATCTGCCGGCCCCGGTCACGCACCGGCTGCCCCTGCGCTACCGCCTCCTGCTCCCGGTCGTGGCGACGCTCAGGCGCCGGGACATCGAGGCGTACCGCTGCAACCTGTTCCGGTTCGCCGGGGAGTGATCGGGTAACCGGCCGTGCCCTGGGCGTAGTCGGAGGTTGCTGGGGGTGGTCCTCCAGGTGAAGCGTGCGCGAGGATGGGGTTATGACCGCGGCCCCTCGCGCCATTGCTCTTCTGGAGACCTGGCCGAACCTGGTAAGTGGCCCGCCCCGGTGCGCCGTTGGGCATGCCTTCGCTTCGGCGGGACACGAGATCGTCCACTTCCACTCCGACGACTCCGCCGACCTCTGCCTCACACCCACGGCGGTCGAGCGCCTGCTTCCCCAACTCCTGCACGCCAGCGCGATCAGGGTCCGCCCCGGCGCGTCCTGGATCACCGTGCTCCTCGACTGCGACGCCGACGTCCAGCTGCTGCTGGGGCTGGTGAGTGTCGCGCTGAAGGAGCAGGGCGCGGTCCCGCTCCGGCGTCCGGCTCCGCCCTGCGACTGGGAGCGTCCGGCGGTGGTCCCGGGGCCACGCCCGGGAGCGGCCCGCCGCGTGGTGGACCGGCTCATGCCCCACCACTGACGCCCGTCTTCGCATGTGCACGAGGCCACACCCGCTCCTCCCGAGAGAGGGAGGCACGCCAGGAGGAGGGGGTGGTCGTCGGGAGGCAGTCGTGCGGGCCTCCGTGGAACTGCCCCCACCCTCACTCCATGTCACCGCTCCTGCAACTAACGCGCAGTAAAGCTCACCCCAAGGGACATGGCCCGCAACGGCCCGCGATGTCTCAGGGACCCGTGTCCGTGCCCCCGGCAACCGCCGCCGACGACTCCGCCGTCGCCCGCGCCTCGTCCGCCAGCTCCTTCGCCCTCGCGGTGTCGGTCGGATCCGCCGTCTCCGTCGCCGTCCCCGAGGGCGGGGCCTGCGGGCCGCGGTCCGCCAGCGACGGCTCGGGCTGCTCGGGCTGCTCGGTCGGCCGTGCCGTGACCGCCCCCACGACCTCCACCACCGCTCCCGGGCTGAGCACCTTGTACAGCCACATCGCGTCCACGGTGCGCATTCCGATCGCGCCCCCGGTGATGTCGTAGTTGCCGGGCGCCTTCTCGTCCCAGCTCAGGGCGAGGAGATAGTTCGTACGGTCGTCGGCGCCGCGCAGCCGCATCACCCAGGTCGCCTTGACGTCGTACGTGCTCCAGCCCGACACCGCGCCCGGCACCATCGTCGTCTTGTACTTGGCGGTGACCGTCATCATCCCGGTCGGGGTCGGCGACTTGCCCGTCCCGACGGAGATGGGCAGGGTGCGTCCCTCGGCGGTCAGTACCCGCCGGTCGAGATCCACCCTGGCGGCGGCCACGACCGGCGAGGGCCGGGCGGTCGCCGGGGGTGTTTTCACGCCGTAACTGGCCGCGGGCGGAACCGACCGGGCGCTTTCGCCATCAGTGAGCACCAGGGCCAGAACCAGGGCCAGTGCTCCCGCTCCGGCCGTGGTGACAGCGGCCAGCGAGGCTTTACGGCGCCGGCGGCGGCGTACCGCACGACGGCGGATCTCCGCCCCGGGGACGGCCACGGGGGTCTCGTGATCCTGCGCCAACCCGCGCAGGGCGACGGTGAGTTCGGAGCGGTTCGAACCGTCGCCTGAGTCCTCGTGCTCGTGCCGGCGACCGGGCGTGAGCTCATCGGACACGGTCGTCCTCCCTCTCACCCAGTTCGTCGGCCTCGCCGAGCCGCCGCGCCAGCGCCGCCCGGCCACGGGACAGCCGGGCCTTGACCGTCCCTGTGGGCGCACCGGTTTCGGAGGCTACCTGTTCGACACTCAAGTCGCACAGATGGTGCAGAACGACAGCCATGCGCTGCGCCTCGGGCAGTTCCCGCAACGCGGCCACGAGCGCGGCCCGTTCCGGACCCGGCCCCGGGGTGTGCTCCTGCGGCGGATTGCGGCGTACGAGTTCCAGCCAACGCCGGGCCCTCCGCCACCGGCTCACCGCGAGCCGCATCGCGACCGTACGTATCCAGGCCTCGGGGGCCCCGTCGGCGAGGAACTCCCGCCGCCGGTCCCAGGCCCGGACGAATGCCTCCTGGACGACGTCCTGCGCCTCACCGTGGTCACCGGTGAAGGCGTAGAGCTGCCCGGTCAGCCGGGGGAACGCGGCTGCGTAGAACCCGTCGAACTCGTCCTCGGTCATACCCCCCGCCACACCCCCTGCCGCTGTTCTCGGAAGTCCCGTGCAACCCGGCTGCCTCTGTCGTGCGTACAGGTCACGTACGTCACGTACGCAACACAGGTCGCGTAGGTCGCGTACATCGAAGCACAAGCACCGCGCAGGGCCGATCCGGAGGGAGTGGCGCGCATCGTCGCGCTCGACTGACCATGGACGACGACTTCACCGCCCGCGCCGGGGCGTACTGGCCCCGGCTCACGCGCACGGCCCGTCTGCTCACGGGGAACTCCGCCGACGCGGACAGACGCGCGAGAGCGGCGGTGGCGGAGGTCTACGCGCGGCGCCGGGTCCCGGGCGACGACGCGGAGTTCTACGTCCGGCGCGCTCTGGTACGGGGTTTCCTGCGACGGCGGCGGCCACGGCCGGCCGCCCGCCCCTGGCACTCCTGGGGTTCCGGAGGCACCGGGGGCTCTGGAGGCACCGGAGGTTCTGCGGGGTCCAAACGCTCCCGGCACTCCGCGCGTTCCGGGCACGCACCGGGGCCGTACGTGCCCGATCCGCTCGACCCGCTCACCGAGGTGCTGGCGGGCCTCCCGCCCCGCCGGCGGGCCGTGGCCGTGCTCCGGCACTGGGACGGCCTCACCCATCGTGAGATCGCCGCGCTCCTCAACTCCTCGCGGGGAGCGGTGAAAGCGGTGGACCGCCGGGCGGAGAAGGCCCTGCGCGCCCACGCCGCGTACCGCGAAGGCCCGCACGCCCCGCACGGTGCGCAAGTCCCGCTCGGCGAGGGCGCGTCCGAGATCCCGCCCCTTCCCGCGCCCGCCATCGAGGCGGCCGGGCGCACGCTCCGCAAGCGGCGCCGGCGCACCACCGCGGTACTCACCTCCGTGGGCGCCCTGCTCCTCGTACCCCTGGTCCTGGGGGCGGTACGGGACACGGATTCCGGGTCCGGCGGGGTCACGGTCTCCGTGGAGCGGGCGGCGGTCCGTGTCGTGACGCCCGGCGAACGCGTCGCCGCCGCGCCCGGCGTGCAGTTGTGGCTCTCCAAGGACGGTACGCATCTGTCGGCACCGGGGCAGCCGAACCAGTTCCGCGACGCCGGGAAGGGCGGTTCCGGGAAAGGCGGTTCCGGTGGTCCCGCCCTGACCCTCTGGGTGGACTCCACGAGCGGGAAACGGATCTTCCTCTCCGGTGTCCACCGGGGCCCGCGCGAGGCGTCACGTGTCGAAGTCCGCACGGGCGAAGGCACGTTCACCGCCCGTCTGCTCACCCTGGCGGGCTCCCCCGGCTGGTCCGCCTGGTACGTGGACGCCCGGCTCACCGGCGGCGACATGTCGTCGCCGGGCATCACGGTCAAGGCGTACGACTCCGCCGGCACCCTCCTCGCACGGACGGACACCCCCTCATGAACACCCGCGCGAAGACCCGTACGAAGACCCGCGGGGACGCCCGCGACCTGCTCCGCCGCGGCGGCGCCCGGCTCCGCGGCACCGGCACGTTCCTGCGGCGGATACGCCTCCGCCGGCGCCGTACCCGCGCCCGCCGCCTGCGCCGCGTGCTGGCCGCCCTGCTGACGCTGTTCCTCCTGGTGTGCGCAGCGGCCGTCGTCGCGTACCGGATGACGCCCATCCCCGAGCCGCACCCGGAGACCGTCAGCCAGAGCACGGTCTTCGTGGACACCGGCGGCGAGTACCTCGGCAGACGCGGACCGGTCGACCGCCAGGACATCCCCCTCAAGCAGGTCCCGCGGCACGTCCAGGACGCCGTGATCGCCGCGGAGAACCGCTCCTTCCGCACGGATTCGGGGGTCGCCCCCTCCGCGATCCTGCGGGCCGCGCTCGCGACCGTGACGGGCGGCGACCGCCAGGGCGGCTCCACGATCACGCAGCAGTACGTGAAGAACGCCCTGCTGACCCCCGAGCAGTCCCTCGAGCGCAAGGCGCACGAGGCCCTCATCGCCGTGAAGCTGGACCGCACGAGGTCCAAGGACGACATCCTCGGGGGCTACCTCAACACCGTGTACTTCGGCCGCGGCGCCGCCGGCGTCGAGTCGGCCGCACGCAACTACTTCGGCGTCGGCGCGCACGACCTGACGGTCTCCCAGGGCGCCGCCCTCGCCTCCATCCTCAACCTGCCCTCGTACTACGAGCGGGCGGGCGCGGACGCGAAGGTGACCGGGACACTGGAGCGCCGCTGGGCGTGGGTGCTCGACGCGATGGCGGACTCGGGCGCGATCAGCGCCCGCGAACGGACCGCCGCCCGCTTCCCCGCCTTCCGCTTCTACCCGCCGGGCGGATCGAACGGCCAGCGGCAGTACCTGATCGACACGGCGTCCGCGGAGGCCGCCGACCGGCTCGGCATCACCGAGGACCAGCTGGCGCGCGGCGGCTACAAGGTGCACACCACCTTCGACCTCGGCCTCCAGGACGAGACGGCGGAGCTGGTGCGCGAGCGGACGCCCGACAGCGACACGGGCGGCAAGAACGACAAGGGTGACAAGGGCGGCAAGGGCGACGCCCGGGGCAAGGGCGTCGAGGGCGCCCGGCTGCACACGGCCGTCGTCGCGACCGTCCCCGGCGACGGCGCGGTCCGGGTGCTGTACGGCGGAGCGGACTACGCCCACCAGCCGTTCAACGACGCCGTCGACGGGGCGGTCGAGGCGGGCACGGTCCTCGAACCCTTCGCCTACAAGGGCCTGCGGTTCGGCGACCCGCTGGGCAAGCTCGTCGAGGAGACGGCTCCCACCCCGCTGCGCCTGAACTCGGCGTACGCCACGCTGGCCGCCGACGGCACCTACGCGGCCCCGTACACCGTCGCGAAGATCACGAAGGGCGGCCGTACGGTCCACACCGCGCAGCCGAGGACGCGTACCGCGATGGGCGGCAAGGAGACGGCCGTCGTCACCGAACTCCTCAACGCGCGGCAGGGCGTCAAGGGCGGGGCCTTCGTGCCCGGCGCCGAGGACGGGACCTTCCTCCCGGCGTCCAGGGCCGTGCCCGCCTCGCCGGTCGGGCACTCGGCCGGCGCGGGCAGCGGGCCGGGCGCGCGGACGGCCTGGCGGAGCGTGTACTCGTCCCGGCTCGCCCTCACCCTCGCCCTGTTCGCCGAGCGCGGCGGAAAGCCCGTCCGGGTCGCGGGCCTCACCGGCGACCTCCCGCCCGACGCGTACGCGGCCGTGACGGCGGACGAGGTGTGGCGCCTGGCCGGCTCCCCCGGCGGCCGGACCCCCCAACAACCCGAACCGACGTCCGTGCCGGTTCCCTAGGGCCGGGTTCCGGCACCGGGCCGCCGATCGGGTCCCCGGGAGGGACCGTCCAAGTCACCCGGACGGTCCCTCCCGTTGGTGGGTGCGGCGGGGCCGTGATGCTGTGGGCGGGTGCCCGGTGACCAGGTCCAGCCCGACCCGCGCATGCTGCTGACCCAGGCGGAACTGGCGGCGCTCGCGGACGCCGTGCACCGCTCCGAGAACGTGGCGGAGTCCGCGGAACGGCTGCTCGACGAGCTGACGCTGACCCGGCGGCTCCTCGACCACTGCCCGGCCGGTATCGCCGTACTCGACGGCGAGCTGCGCTACCTCTACCTCAACGACGCGCTCGCCCGGCTCAACGGCGTCCCGGCCGCCGAGCACCTCGGCCGCCGGCTCCACGACGTGCTGCCGGACCTGGAAGCCTCGGAGCAACTGCTCGCGACGGTGCTGCGTACGGGAGTTCCGCAGGTCATCACGGTCGGTGGACAGACCCCGGCCGACACGACGGGCGACAACCGGTGGTGGCTGGGCGCCTACCACCGGCTGTCCGGGCCGTCCGGCGAGATCCTCGGAGTGGCCGGGGTCGTCCTGGAGGTCACCGACGCGCTGCGCGGGCGCGAGGACCTCGTCCGGGCACGCAACCGCATGGCACTGCTCGACGAGGCGAACCGCAGCACCGGCGCGACCCTCGACCTCGGCCAGGCCTGCCAGGCGCTGGCCGACCTGCTGGTGCCACGCTTCGCGGACTACGCGGCGGTGGACGTGGTGGACCCGGAGGGCACGCCCCAGGTGCCCTCGGACCGGTATCCGCTGCGGCTGCGCAGGATCGCGCTCGCCACCACGCCGGAGCTGGAGGAGGTGTCCTCGCCGCTCGGCCTCCTCGGCGAGTTCGTCGTGTACCGGGCCGGTTCCCCCATGGCCCACGTACTGGCCGACCGGCGTCCGCTCGTCCTCACCGACCCGGCCGACGAGGCGATGCGCCAGTTCTCCCTCTCGTACGAACGCAAGGAGCACTTCCGCCGGATGGGCGCGCACTCCGGGATCTATCTGCCCCTCGCGGTCAACGAGGAACTGGTGGGCGCGGTGATCGTGTTCCGGGCCGGTGACTCCGCCCCCCTCACCGACGCCGACGCGGAACTGCTCGGCGACCTCACCGACCGGGCCGCCACGGGCATCGCGCACGCGGTCCGCTACACCCGCGAGCACGAGACGGCACTGGAGATGCAGCGGGCCTTCCTGAACACGCCGACCGTCACGGGCCCCGGTGTGGAGACCCTGGGCCGCTATCTGCCGGCGGGCGCGGGAGCGGAGGTGGGCGGCGACTGGTTCGACACGCTCGCACTGCCCCACGGCCGCACCCTGCTGGTGGTGGGGGACGTCATGGGGCACGGCATCCGCGCGGCGGCCGCCATGAGCGAGTACCGCTCGGTGCTGCGCACCCTGGCCGTCCAGAGCAGCACCCCGGACTTCATCCTGCTCCAGGCCGAACGCACCGCGCTCACCCTGGAACTGGACCGGGTGGCGACCTGCCTGCTGGCCCTCCTGGACCCCCGCAGGGAGTGCGCCACCTTCTCCAACGCGGGCCACGTCCCCCCACTACTCGTGGCCCCCGACGGCACCCGCACGCTGCTCGGCCTCCCGGTCGCCCCACCCCTGGGAGTGGGCCTGGGCTCCTTCTCGGCCACCACGGTCCCCGTCGCCCCCGGCTCGGTGCTCCTCCTGTGCACGGACGGCCTGATCGAACGCCGCGACCGCGACATCGAAACCGGCCTCACCACCCTGGCCAACCTCCCCATCGACCCGGCGGCCCCCCTCCCCACCCTCCTGGAAACGGTCACCACCCACCTGGGCCCGTCCACCTCGGAAGACGACGTAGCCATCCTCCTGGCCCGCACAGGCCCCCCACCCCCACACACGGACCACTTGCCGTGGCTGCCGCAGGGCTGGATGGGACGGGGGATTTCACCGCCGGGCTGAGGCCTGGCTCCGGTCGAGCCGCATGACCACGTGGTCGTGGAACCGGTCCACGGCCTCGTCGACACTGCGGATGAACCCGGACTCGGCGTTGCCCCGGCTGCTCCCCATGCTCCGGAAGAGCGACAGCCGGAAGCCGGCGATCTCGGCGTTGTTCCTGGGCAGAAGGTCACCGGGTTCCGGACGCAGCCGCTCCAGAGTTCCGCGGGGCCCGCCCGTCTGCCCTACCAGCAGGGTCTCGACGTGCAGGTCGGCCGGGGCGTCGGAGAGCTGGCGGACGAGCCGCTTGGCCCAGGTGAGCGGGTACCCCTGGTCCGGGGCGGCGATCTCGATGGACGTACGGAGCTTGCCGGTCCGCAGATCCGCGGAGAGCGCGAGGATGCCCGGTGTGCCCTCGATACGGAGCTCGGAGTCCAGTCTGCCCGCCAGACAGAGCTGGTCGGCGAGGGCCTCACGACGGACACGGGGGTCGGTCCCGCGCTTGGCCCGTTGCACGGGGAGCACTTTCTGTCCCAGCTCGCCGCCCAGACGCAGGCACACCTGCCGTACGAGGCGCTCCCAGTTCTCGGCCACCTCGACGGCCCGCTTGTCGCCCTGGCACAGGGTTTCGTCGTCGATGCCGTTGCGCACGGGCACCCAGGCCGGACCCATGTTCTGGAATCCGTGGCACCCGGAGTTGTCGTGCTGGAGGTAGTGCAGAAGTTCCTGGAGCAGCCAGGCGTGCGCCGCGTTGCCGACGCCTTCGTGGCGGATCAGCATCTGGGCCTGGTGGGCGACGTCGGCCCACGACAGGTGCCGCAGCGCGACCTTGTGCTTGCGCCGGCCGTCCGTCTTCACGTCGACCAGCGGGCTGCCGTCCAGCTCCACGTCGTTGGACAGGGTGATCACGGCCTCGTAGCCCCGGCGGGCGGCTATGTCCGCGTAGGCCTGCACCTGGTCGGGTTTCAGGGAGTTGCCATTGGTCTTGGTCTCGACCAGCGCGGTCCACAGCTTCCCCGCGCGCTCCACCCTGATCACACCGTCCGGCCGGCGCGGGGAGTCGCCGTTCGGCAGCGAGACCTCCGTGAAGGTCTCCATGCGTCCGGCGGGCGCCCCGAACTCCGCGGTGAGACGCCGGCCGAACTCCGGCACCTGCGCCATCACGGACAGCAGCACGGACGTCGCGCGGGTCTCCCTGTCGCGGTCGCTCTTGAGTGCGGAGACCGGGAAGAGCCGGGCCGCCCGCCAGGAGTCGTTCTCGGCGAGGGACTTCTTGGCCACCTTGGGCAGGGTGACCTTCTTCTTGGCCGTACGGGGCCGGGGCACCGCCTTGACCACGGGCTCGACCGGTTCTTTCACCACCGGCTCCGCCACGGCCTGCTCAGGGACGGGAAGCGGCGCGGGAACGGGGGTGGGGACGGAGGCGGGAGTGGGGACGGACGCCTCAACCGCCTCCGTTTCCGTTCCCGTCTCCGCCAGGGGTACGGCCTCCACGGCCGCGGGCTCCGCCGCGACGTCCGGCTCGGCCTCCGCCGCCGCCTCGGCTTCCTCGACCTCACCCGCGTCGTCGTCGATGTCGACGCCGTAGTCCTGGGCCAGACCGGCGAGTCCGGACTCGTATCCCTGCCCGAGGGCACGGAACTTCCAGTCCCCGGCCCGTCGGTAGAGCTCACCGAAGAGCAGTGCGCCGACCGGCCCGGCATCCTCGATCGAGAACCGCAGCAGCCCCTCGCCGGAACCGTCGGCCAGCGTCACCCGTACGTCGTCCAGGTCCCCGAACCTGGCTCCGTTGTAGCGGCTCGCCGCCACGATGATCTGCTCGACGTCCGCCGGGATCGCGGTCAGATCGAAGGTGATGCGGTCCTCGTTGCCGTCCGCCGTGGGCGTCTTGCCCAACAACTGCACGCAACCGTCCGCAGCCACAGGGTTGTTGTAGAAGTAGAAGTCCGTGTCACTACGGACCTTGCCGTCCGGTGCCAGGAGGAGGACGGACACATCCGCGTCGCCTTCGCCCGTAGGGCTGCTCCAGCCCAGACTCACCATGACGGAGCCCACGTCTTCGCTCAACGCCGTCAGTTCGACATTGGCGCCCTTGACCATCTCGTGCACGAGGCCCCCCAGATGCACCGCCGGCCAGACCTTGCCTGGCGGCTCATTCGTCGCGATGTGTGACGCGCCCCACACCCTGCGCATCAGGAGGGAACTGTAACGCCGGAATCAGGGACATCGACCCCGAATGGACGACTTGCCCGGTCACTTCACGCGTCGGGCCTCGGCTCACGCCTCCACGATGATCGTGCCTATGGTCGATTCCGGGCCGGGGCCCTGTGGGCGGTCGACCTTCCACCAGCCCAGGACGTCCTCGTACTCCGGCTGGGGGAGCGCGCGGCCCTCGGCCGTCATCAGGCGGCCCTGGTACGCCTGGGCGTAGCGGGCCCGGACCGAGTACGCGCCGGGTTCGTCGGGGACGACGAGTTCGCAGGTCACGTCCACCCACTCCGCCGGGCCCGGGTTGTCCTCGGCCAGTGCCTCGACGCTCGTACCGGCGTTGACCACCTTCAGGCCGCCCCCGCTGCGCTGCTTGCCGTTCCACACCGACGCCTGGGCCCGGTCCTCGCCCGCCAGTCCGACGATCACCTGGTTGACTGCGTTCCCGCACATCCCGCAGTCGTGCAGCACCGCGAACTCGACCCGGTACGAACCGCCTCCCCGCACTCTCACCTCGGCACCCCCGCCGTCGATCCGCACCTCACGGATCCTGAACCGCGACGGCTCCACCATCTCGGGGCCGGGCGCGGAGGCCGGGGTGCCGTGGACATCGCTGTGACTCGTCTTGTCAGTCATGTGCCGATCAGTCATGTGACGAGTCAACAGGCCGCCACTGACAACGACCCGGCGAATCGACGACTCGACGACTCACCGCTTCTCGTACGGGTCCGAAGGCGCCGTCGTCCTCTTCACCGACACGGCGTCCAGTACCGGGCGGGCCGCGTCCGTGCCGGGCTTCCCCGTGGGGTGCCAGGTTCCGGTGACCGTCACCCAGGTGTCGGCCGCCGGGGCGTCCTCGCCGCGGATCTCGACCTTCAGCGCCTGCGCGTCGGCGGCGCAGCAGGTGACGCGCAGCCGGGCCACGGACCAGGCGCCGTCGTCGTCGCGGGTCACGAAGCCGGTCAGCCGGACCGTGCGCCCCTTCAGGGACGCGCCCGTGTCCCACTCCGCCCGCGAGGCGAACACGCCCAGGGTCAGATCGAGAGGGTCCCCGGCCGGGAGCTCGGGGAAGGTGCCGGCGCCCTGCGCCGCGACCCTCGCCTCCTCGCGTTCCGCGCTGTACGAGCCGAGCGCGGGCGGCGGGAAGAGGAGGAGGGCCAGGGCGGGGGCGGTGAGGAGCCAGGCGATACGGGGGTTACGGGCGTGGTCGTGGGCGTGGGCGTCCGAACGGTCGGGGTCGGCGGCTTCGTCCTCACCTTCACCCCCGTCCTCGTTCCTCGCGTCTCCCTCGTCCTCCTCTCCCTCTTCCTCTTCCTCGTCGTGGGTTCGGGCGAGCAGGCCCAGGAGGCCGAGTGCGATCAGTGCCGCGCCGGAGGCTATGAGGTACGGGCGCAGGCCCTCCTTCACATAGCGCAGGTACAGCTCGCTGAAGAGGGCGATCCGCAGCAGTGCCGACCCGCACAGGATCAGCAGCACGCCCTGCGGACGCAGGCGCAGACGCGGACGCAGGCCCGGGTGTTCGCGGAGGCTCACAGCAGCCACCCGCCCACCAGCACGCTGCTCACCACGGCCACCACCCACGTCACGGACGAGAACCGGACCGCGAACGCCCGCCCGAAGGTTCCCGCCTGGAGGGCGACGAGTTTCAGGTCGACCATGGGCCCGACGACCATGAAGGCCAGCCGGGCCGTGGGCGAGAACCCGGTCAGCGAGGCCGCCACGAAGGCGTCCGCCTCGGAGCACACGCACAGCACGACGGCGAGGACCGCGAGCAGCAGCACCGACAGCCAGGGCGAGCCGGTGAACACGTCGAGCAGGGACCGCGGCACCAGGATGTTGAACGTCGCCGCGGCCGCCGCCCCCAGGACGAGGAAGCCCCCGGCATGCAGGAAGTCGTGCTGGAGCCCGTCCCGGAAACCCCGCCACCCGCCCGTCCCGGAGGCTCCGCCGTCACGCCGTACCGACGGCAGCCACTCCTCCTTGCCGAACCGCACCCACAACCACCCCATCGCGACCGCGGTGGCGAGGGACGCGACGAGCCGGGCGCCGACCATGGCCGGATCTCCCGGGAAGGCGATGGACGTGGCGACGAGGACGACCGGGTTGATGGCGGGCGCGGACAGCAGGAAGGCGAGCGCGGCGGCCGGCGCGACCCCGCGCCGCATCAGACTGTCCGCGACGGGCACGGACGCGCACTCGCACCCCGGGAGCACCACCCCGGCCGCCCCGGCGACGGGCACGGCGAGCGCCGGATTCCTCGGCAGTACGCGTCGGAAGACCCGCTCGGGAACGAACGCGCCGATCGCCGCCGACACGACCGTGCCCAGCAGCAGGAAGGGGATGCCCTGCACGGCGACTGCGGTGAACACGGTCCACCAGGCGGCCATGGCGGGGGTGGCGAGATCGAGTACGACCATCGGCCCGAGCACCGACCCGACGGTGACGACGGCGAGCAACGCCACCCCACCGACCACCGCGTGCACGAGCGCCCGGGCGACCACGCGCGCCGCGTCGGCTGCATTCCGTCCGTTTTCCATACGAAGAGGCAGGCTAGCGGCAGGTCCTGTGCACGCCCCGCGCGGGAGCTGGGCGAGCCCTGTCAGCGCCGGGGCGCCGTTCCGGCTGCGGGCCGGTGGGGGCCGGCCGCGCGGTTCCCCGCGCCCCTGACGGGGCCCGGACTTCTAGTGGGGCACTGCGTTGGCCGCACTGACGAGCGCGGCGAACGCAACCACAGCCGCGCCGAACGCCGCGATGAACCGAGCCGGAAGGTAGCGCGTGGCAATGCGTCGGAACACGGCGACAACCTCGCAACGTCAACGTAGGCCAGCGTATTAAATGTGCTTCATCGTGCGCTTAACGCGCCGCTTAACCTAGGGCGTGTTCGCCTCCGGGGCAAGGGCCGCATTGAGCCGATCGACAGCCTCCCCGCAAGAGTTAACTTGCCCGTTTCAACCGGAAGTTGGATAGCGGACAGGAGTAAGTCGGCTTACTGGCATGCTTACGCCATGGCCGAGCGCGACGACCCGGGAATCATCGGGCGCAGAGTGCAGCAACTGCGTACGGAACGCGGGCTGACACAGAAACAACTGGCGGAACCCGCCTACACCCCCGCGTACGTCTCCACGCTGGAGGCAGGACGCGTACGGCCCTCCGAGGAGGCCTTGCGGCACATCGCCGAACGGCTCGGGGTCGCCTACGAGGAACTGGCCACCGGGCGGCCCGCCCACCTCGCCACCGACCTGCGGCTGAGGCTCACCGACGCCCAGCGCACGCTGGCGACCGGCGAGGCGGAGATCGCCGCCGAGCAGTACACCGAACTGCTCGCGGAGGCCGAGGCCCACGGCCTGAACGCCGAGTGCGCCGCCGCCCTGCTCGGCCTCGGCGAGTGCGCCATGGACACCGGCGACCTGGCGACGGCCCGCCTGCGTTTCGAGGAGTCGGAGAAACGGCTCGCGGACGAACCGCTGCCCGTCCGCGTCCCCGCCCTGCGCGGCCGTGCGGTCTCGCACTACCTCGCGGGCGAACTCCGGTACGCCTGCTACCTGCTCGAATCCGCCATCGACGAGCTGAACAAGGGCGGACTGCACGACCCGGACGCCCTGCTGCTGCTCTACGCGGCCGTGATCGCGCCCTACATGGACATGGGGGCGCACGCGCGGGCGGCGCAGGCGGCGGAGTTCGCGCTCGCGCTGGCCCCGCAGGTCGGCGACCCCGCGCTGCTGGCGCGTATGCACCGGTCCGTCGCCCGCACGATGATCGCCGAGGGGCGGATGGCCGAGGCCGACGCGTCCCTGGGCAAGGCGGCAGAGCTGTACCGGCAGCTCCAGATCCGTACCGAACTGGCCAACTGCCACTGGATGCGCGGGTATCTGTACGCGCAGAACGGTGACCTGGAGCGCGCCGAGAACGAGTTGCGCGAGGCGCAGGCCATGCACTCCGCGCAGCGCGCCGCGCTCTACACCAGCCAGGTCGCGGTGGAACTGGCGGACGTCCTCCACCGGCGCGGCAAGTCGGAGGAGGCGGCGACGCTGCTCCACGGCGTACTGGGCGACCTCAGCAGCGAGCGCGGGGCCGTCCACTCCGCGGGCGCGCACCGGCTGCTCGGCATCATCGCGGAGGACAGCCGGGACACCGAGACGGCCGAGGAGCACTACGTGCGTGCGCTCAGCCTGCTGGAGCGGGCGGGCGCGGCGGGGGATCTGGCCGACCTGTGCCGTCTGCTCGGGGACCTGCTGCGGCGTACGGGGCGGATCGACGCGGCGCTGGACGCGTACCGGACGGGACTCGGACACCGCACCGCGCCCGGGACGACGACCCTGGGGCCGGCGCCGGCGCATCCGCCGCTCTGACGGGTCCCACGAGTCCCGCCTGCCCCGATGTGACGGAAACCATCCGAAATCCCCCTCCTGGCAGCACTCCGTCCGCTTTACGGTGGACGAATGTCATCCGCCGCCCCCCTGACTCCCCTCGTCGAGATCGCCCGCACGTACGCGCCGCGCTTCGCGGAGTTCGCGTTCGAGCCGGCGTTCACGGCGGCGGTGGATCAGCATGTGGCGGAGTTGCGCGACCGGCTGGCTTCGACGGGCCCCGGCCTGGTCCCGCTGCCGCCGGACCGCGAGACCCTCACGGACTACGCCCTCGGCTTCCTCGACGGGCTCGCGGAGACGGACTGGCGGGAGCCGGTGGGCCACGACTACGCGGTGTGCCGCCTGACGGCGATCAGCTGGCTGATCGACCTGCATGGGCTGATCCCACCCCAGCGCGACCACTAGCCGTGGGGGCCTGAATCGTACGGGTCCGCATGCGGCTGCGGGCCGGTGGGGGCCGTTCGCGCCGTTCCCCGCGCCCCTGGGGGGTGGGGGGGTTCGCCCGGACGTCGAGTGCGGGCCACACGTGGCTGAGCGCGCAGTTCCCCGCGCCCCTAGGGGGGTGGGGGGTTCGCCTGGACGTCGAGTGCGGGTCGTGCGTGGCTGAGCGCGCCGTTCCCCGCGCCCCTGGAAGGTGGGGCTGCGCCCCTGCCTTTCGTCTTTTGGGGGCGCGGGGAACTGCGCGGCCAGCCCCCGCCGGGCCGCAGGTGGGTTTCGGCCGTCACATGTCCATCGTCGAGCCGGTGCCGGACTCCGGGCCTGCGGCCCGATCCGTCCGCTCGCGGGCCGGCTGCCCGCGCAGAGCGTCGTCGCGCCCGGACTGATACGCCGACATGCTCCCCCTCGCGTTCAGCGACTCCCGCTCCGCCGTGGACAGCCACCGCTCCCACCGCTGCCGCATCGGCATGATCATGCCGCCGCCCACGCCGACGATCAGGACACCCGCCACGGCCGCGAGGGCCGCGTACAGGACCGGCTGGGTGACCGCCGTCGCGATGCCCGCCTGGCCGAGCGCCGCGATCACGCCCAGCGCGAGGATGGCGGCCCACATCATGGTCGCCACCGTCCTCCCGTAGGAAACGGACGACAGCGCGCTGCCGACGATCGTGCGGACGCCGTTCGCGATGGCCATCGCGATCACCACGAGGACCACGGCGACGATGCCGCGCGGCAGCCACGCCACGATCCCGTTGATCATCTCGCTGACGGGGTTCGCGCCGAAGACACCGAGCGCGAGCTGCAGCGTGATCAGCATCAGCGCGTAGTACACGATCTTGCAGACGATCCCGGTCATGTCGTACGTGGACTCGCTGAGCAGCCGTTCCGTGCCGGCCCGCTCCGACAGGCGTTCGGAGCCCACCTTGCGCAGGACCCGGTCCAGTACGCGGGCGATCATCTTCGAGATGACCCAGCCGATCACCAGGATGACGAGGAACCCGATGAGTTTGGGGACGAATGTCGCGATCTTCGACCAGGCGTCGTCGAGCCCCTGGGTGAAGTTGATGGCGAGCGTGCCTGCCATGCCGCACTTCCTTCGGTGGGTGTCGTCCCCCTCCCTCGTGGATAGCAGCGACACCCCGCCGCAACCGCGCTGAACACCGCCATACGAGTGACACGCGCCGCATACGCTGACGAGGTGACCTCTCCCGCCGAAACCCCCGCCGTCGGGCCCTCCGCCGCCGCGCGCACCGCCCTGGACCTCACCGCCGACCTGCCGCTGCCCGCGCTGGAGGACCTCTACCGGGACCTCCACCGGCACCCCGAGCTGTCGGCACGCGAACACCGCACCGCCGGGGTCCTCGCCGGACGTCTGCGCGAGGCCGGGTACGAGACGGCCGAGGGCGTCGGCGGGACCGGCGGCCCCGGTGTCGTCGGGGTGCTGCGCAACGGCGACGGGCCGACCGTCCTGCTGCGCGGCGACATGGACGCGCTGCCGGTCTCCGAGGAGACCGGGCTGCCGTACGCCTCCGAGAACCCCGGTGTCATGCACGCCTGCGGCCACGACCTGCACGTCACCTGGCTGACCGGCGCGGCCGGGGCGCTCGCGGCCGGGCGGGACACCTGGTCCGGCACGCTCCTGGTGGTCGGACAGCCCGCCGAGGAGACCGGTACGGGCGCCGCGGCGATGGTGGCGGACGGCCTGTACGAGCGTTTCCCGCGCCCGGACGTCCTGCTGGCCCAGCACGCGGCCCCCGGCCCGGCCGGGCTGTACGCGCACACGCCGGGCCTGATCATGTCGGCGTCCACGGACGTCGACATCGTCGTGCACGGGGTGGGCGGCCATGGTTCACGGCCGGAGGCGACCGTGGACCCGGTGGTGACGGCCGCGTACATCGTGACGCGGCTGCAGAGTGTCGTCTCACGCGAGATCGCGGCCCGCGAGTCGGCCGTGCTGACCGTGGGCCGCATCGAGGCGGGCACCCGGCACAACATCATCCCCGCCGAGGCCCGCATCTCCCTCAACCTCCGTACGCAGTCCGCCGAGGTACGGGAGCGGATGCTCGCCTCGATCCGGCGTATCGCGGCGGGTGAGTGCGCGGCGGCGGGCTGCCCGCGCGAACCGACCGTGACGGTGAGCGGGAGTTTCCCGGTGACCGTGAACGACGCCGACACCGACCGCCGGGTCGCGGCCGTGCACGGCGAGGTCTTCGGCGCGGGCACGGTCCTCGACTTCGGCCCGGTCATGGGCAGCGAGGACTTCCCGTTCCTCGCCGAGGCCGGGGCAGGCGGCAGGCTCCCGTACGCGTACTGGTTCGTGACGAGCACACCGGCGGAGGTCTGGAACGCGGCAGCCGCCGAGGCCGGGGACGATCTCCTGGCACAGCTGGCCGCCGTCCCCAGCAACCACAGCCCGCACTTCGCCCCCGACCTGACGACGGTCGGCCCCGGCGTACGGACGCTGGTGTCGGGCGCGCTGGAGATGTTCGCCGGCTAGGGCCTGTCTGACAATTCCCGTCGTCGCCCGGAGGGCGGGCCGGGCGGCGTCCGGTGCGTGCTCTCGCCGTGCCGGGCGCAGGGCCTCGTACTGGACGTACTTGGCTCTGTGCCCGGTGCGGCGAGTGGGGGTCCCCCCGGCCGGAGGCTGGGGGAGCGTGCATGGCGTCGCCCGGCAGGCGGGAATTGTCAGACAGGCCCTAGGGCCTGTCTACGGACTCACCTGCGTACCGAGGCGGCTGAGGTTGCGGCGGATGTCGTCCAGCGCGCCCTGCCTGCGCCCGGGGACCCGTCCGCGCAGGTCCGCCAGCGCGGGTCCCAGTTCACGGGCCCGCGCCGAGTCGCCGATCCGGCCCCACTGGTGGTGCGCCCGGTCGACGGCCGCCTCGACGGCGGCGGCGTCGGCGGGCTGCCCCGCGGTCAGCCGCGCGTCGGCCACCGCCAGCCAGATCCGGCAGCTCAGTTCGGCGTCGCCCGCGAACATGGCCAGGTCCGCGCGCACCTCCATCCAGTGCACGACCTCGTCGGCGCCGGGCCCGTACGTCCGCAGCGCGGTCCGCTCCCACTGTTCGGCCAGTACGGCGGCCTCGGCGTGCCGGCCGCTCTGCACGGCGGCGGTGATCTCGGCGTGCGGGTCCACCGGGGCGGGCACGGGAGGCGGCACCGCCACGGGCGGGGTCGCGGGCATGGGCACGACGGCGAGGTAGGGCGCGGGCACCGGCACTGGCAGGGGCGCGGTCGCCGGTGCCGCCGCGTACCCGTGGGCCGTCGCCGGGCCCGGCATCGGGACCCCCGCCCGGTACCTGGGTTCGACCGCGAGTACGAGGTCCCGGTGCGCGGAGTCCGGGTCCTCGCCGTACGAGCGGGTCAGCGCCTGCTGGTGGAGCTGCGCGAGCGGCGGCCGGTGACCGCTGCGGAGGATCGTGGCCAGGGACTTCATGTACGTGGGTACCGCCAGCGCGCGGCGCGGGGGAGGCGGGGCCACACGGCCGTACAGCGCGACACCGGGGCCCCCGGTGAGGGGCTGGCCCGCCAGGTGCTGCCAGGTCTCCGCGTCGGTGTGCAGGTCGACGAGGAGGGTCGTACTGCCCGGGGCGCGCAGCCGGAGTTCCTCACGGATCCAGTGCCACGGGAAGCCGGTGTAGCGGACCGTCGCGGGCGTCGTCCGGGCGAGCGCCAGGTGCGGACGCCGCTGCCTGCGGTCCAGTTGGAGCTGACCGGTGAGGAAGACCGTGAGCGGTCCCGGGGCCGTCGCGGCGGCCCGCAGCCGGGTCAGGACGGCCTGCGGCTGCAGGGGATCGGCGAGTTCGACGACGTTCGCGGTGTCGGTGCCGGAGAGCACGGAAGGGGCCACCGCGGCGAGTACGGGGAGCACGGACGCGGCGTCGACGAGGCATCCCTTGCCCGCCGGCGACGCGGCGATCAGCAGTACGGTTCCGGGCATCGCCGTCTCCCTCCCCTTCACTTCCCCTTCGATCACTACGGCAGCACGGTAACCGGTGCGGGTGCAAAGGGGGTTGCGGTCGGGGCGATAGGGGGTGGGTGGTGGCGGTTTGTTCGGCCCCGGCTCACCCACCGACCGGGCGGACCGCGAAGATCGTCGTGTCGTCCACCAGATGGCCCGTGCTGTGGCGGAGGGTGCCTTCGCGGACCAGTTCCACCAGATGGCGGGGGTGGGTGATGCCGGGGTCGACGGAGACGGCCAGAGCGACCCGTTCGTGGAGCGGGAAGAAGGCGCCCTCGGCGTCCCGGGCCTCCGTCACACCGTCCGTGACGAGCAGCAGGGTCTCGCCGGGGGCGAAGGGCACCCGGCGGACCGGCGGGACGCCCGAAGCCGGTCCCGCCAGCCCGCCGAAACCGAGCGGCAGGCCGTCGCCGGGCGGCAGGAGGCGTACCCCGGACGGTCCGGCCACCAGCGGGGGCTCGTGCCCGAAGTTGACGACCTCGATGTGGCCGCCGGGAGCACCGGGCGGCGGGAACCCCACGAGGACCGCCGTCGCGAAACGTTCCACACCCCGGGTCGGCTCCTCGCCCAGATCGGCCACGTACTGCCGCTGGCGGCGCATCCGCGTCTCCAGCCGTTCGGCCACGACGGCCAGGGACTCCTCGTGGTACGCGGACTCACGGAACGTACCGAGCAGCGCGGCGGCGGCGTCGACCGCCGGCAGGCCCTTGCCCTGTACGTCGCCGAGGAGGACGCGCGTGCCGTGCGGGCCGGGCTGGATGTCGAAGAAGTCGCCGCCGACACGGGCCTCGATGTCGGCGGCGAGGTAGACGGCCGCGTGGTCCAGGCCGGCCCAGGGGGTGGGCATCGGACGCAGCACCGTACGGCGGGTCGTGTCGGCGACGTCCCGCATGTGCAGCATCCGCCGCTCTTCGCGCACACGCACGGCACACGCCATGGTGGCCAGGGCGCCGCCCACGGCGACGAGGATGAAGTCGGGCAGACCGGTCTGGTCCTGGTGCGGCCAGGCGGCGTCCACCTCGATGTACGTGATGAGGGCGAGCGCGGCGAGGACGGCCGTGCCTCTGACTCCGCAGATCGCCGCGGCGATGCCGGGGACCAGGACGATCCAGGAGATGATCCGGAACTCGCCCGACGTGTTGCTGTCGATCACGGCGATCGCGGTGAGGAGGAGCAGTGGGGGCGCCCAGGCGACGCTGCGTCCGCGCACGCGGAGCAGTTGCTGCCGCTGGGCCCGCGTCGTCTGCTCCGCGCCGCCACTCACCCGCCCAGCGAAGCACGCACCCCGACGCACCGCACGCCGGGCCTACGGCTCCCCCGACCCGGCTGTGATGTCACCTGCGGGCCGGTGGGGCCGTTCGCGCAGTTCCCCGCGCCCCCCAAGGGGCAAAAACCGCGCGCGTACCCACCTGCGGGCCGGTGGGGGCTGAGCGCGCCGTTCCCCGCGCCCCTCGAAAGCGGGGCTGCGCCCCGGCTTTTGCCCCCCGGGCGCAGCCCCGGGCGCGTATACACAACAGACCCGG
>NZ_JBHXTO010000112.1:0-17769 GCF_042677425.1 Streptomyces sp. NPDC127119
TTTTACCACCCCGCCGCCCAGTGTGCCGCCGGTTGTAAGGTGGGTGGGGGGGGCGGGGGGGTGTGGGGGCGGGCCCCACCCGTCAGTCGTTCGTCGCGCCGCGGCGGGACATCAGTCCGTGCCGAACTCCATCGCCGCGCGGTCCAGCAGCTCGTCGTCCTCGGAGACCTCGCCGCGGGAGGCGATGGCCTCGGCGCCGCCCTGCGGCATCTCCGGCATGCTGCCGATCAGCCCGGTCGAGGCCGCCTGGGCGGCACCGATGGAGGGGCTGCCCGTGCCGATCAGGCCGAGCCCGGCGTACTGCTCCAGCTTGGCGCGCGAGTCCGCGATGTCGAGGTTGCGCATGGTGAGCTGGCCGATCCGGTCCACCGGGCCGAACGCCGAGTCCTCGGTGCGCTCCATGGACAGCTTGTCCGGGTGGTAGCTGAACGCCGGGCCGCGGGTGTCGAGGATCGAGTAGTCCTCGCCGCGCCGCAGCCGCAGGGTCACCTCGCCGGTGATGGCCGCGCCGACCCAGCGCTGCAGCGACTCGCGCACCATCAGGGCCTGCGGGTCCAGCCACCGGCCCTCGTACATGAGCCGGCCGAGGCGCCGTCCCTCGTTGTAGTACTGGGCGATCGTGTCCTCGTTGTGGATCGCGTTGACCAGGCGCTCGTACGCGGCGTGCAGCAGGGCCATGCCCGGCGCCTCGTAGATACCGCGGCTCTTGGCCTCGATGATCCGGTTCTCGATCTGGTCCGACATGCCCATGCCGTGGCGGCCGCCGATGGCGTTGGCCTCCATCACCAGGTCGACGGCGGAGGCGAACTCCTTGCCGTTGATCGTGACCGGGCGGCCCTGGTCGAAGCCGATCGTCACGTCCTCGGTGAGGATCTCGACCTCGGGGTCCCAGAACCGGACGCCCATGATCGGCTCCACGGTCTCGATGCCCGTGTCCAGGTGCTCCAGGGTCTTGGCCTCGTGGGTGGCGCCCCAGATGTTGGCGTCGGTGGAGTACGCCTTCTCCGTGCTGTCGCGGTAGGGCAGGTCATGGGCGACCAGCCACTCCGACATCTCCTTGCGGCCGCCGAGCTCGGTCACGAAGTCCGCGTCGAGCCAGGGCTTGTAGATCCGCAGATGCGGGTTGGCGAGCAGCCCGTACCGGTAGAAGCGCTCGATGTCGTTGCCCTTGAAGGTCGAGCCGTCGCCCCAGATCTGGACGTCGTCCTCAAGCATCGCCCGGACCAGCAGGGTGCCGGTGACGGCACGGCCCAGCGGCGTGGTGTTGAAGTAGGCACGCCCGCCCGAGCGGATGTGGAACGCCCCGCAGGTGAGCGCGGCGAGTCCCTCCTCGACCAGCGCGGCACGGCAGTCGACGAGACGCGCGAGTTCGGCACCGTAGGCCTTGGCGCGGCCGGGCACCGAGGCGATGTCGGGCTCGTCGTACTGGCCGATGTCGGCGGTGTAGGTGCACGGAACGGCGCCCTTGTCGCGCATCCACGCGACCGCGACCGAGGTGTCGAGTCCGCCGGAGAAGGCGATACCGACGCGCTCGCCGGCGGGAAGGGAGGTGAGGACCTTAGACATAGGAAGATTATGCATCAGCTCGCATGAACATGCAACGAGGGGGTCGAGCGGCGGGCGCGTGCCCACGGATGCCCGTCTCCGACGGCCGCTGTCCGCCGTAATTCCGTGCCGCGCGGAACGGGCGTTGGTACCATCCGTTGCCGCCCGGCGCGGCCGAACGGGTGAACCTGTGGAGGGTGAGGTGCGGAGGCGGGATGGAGTACTTCTTCTACTGCCGTGACCGGCCAGGATCCATGCCGCTGCGGTGGGAGCTGAACGAGGCGCACTGGGCGTTCATGGACCGGTACGCCGAGGAGATGATCGCGCGCGGTCCCACGCTCGGCGCCGACGGCGAGACGGCGACCGGCAGCATGCACATCGTCGACCTCCCCGACGCGGCAGCCGCGCACGCGTTCGCGTTCGACGAGCCCAACTACAAGGCCGGTGTCTACGAGGATGTCCTGATACGCCGCTGGAAGAACACCCTCGGCCGCACGATGTGGCAGTACGGAAGCGGGACGCCCGGCTTCCGGCGCTTCCTGATCATCGCGCACGGGGTGCCGGGCGCGACCGCGGCCCGCGACGCCCTGGAGGCGGACCACCACCGCCATCTCGACCGCCACCACCGTGAACGCCTCATCGCGTACGGCCCGTTGCTCTCCCCGGACGGCACCGACTGGATGGGCACGGCCCTGCTGGTCGAACTGCCGGACCGGGACGCCGCCGAAGCCATGATGGCGGACGAACCGTACGCCCGCGCCGGGCTGTACCGGAGCGTCGAGATCCACGACTGGCGGTTCGGCGGGCGCCCCGCCGCCGAGTGAGGCGCCGGACCCGGCCGCCTCCGGGCCGGGTTCAGGCGCGGTGCGGGCGGAACCCGCCCCGCAGGCGGGTGCGTACGGACTGCTGGAGCAGGCCGAGGGCGAACGACTGGAACAGGCCGGAGGCGACCATCCCGGCCGTGTTGAACGCGACCGACGCCCTGGTGTCGAGCATCGGGTCGAGCCAGATGTCCACCACCGTCACCAGTCCGGAGGCGGGCGCGGTGAAGAGCGCCGGCCACACCCAGATCAGGCCGGGATCCTCGGCGAACCTCGTGACGGCCGAAGCGACGACGATGGACCCGCCCACGACGGTCAGGTAGACCGCCGACGTGGGATTGGCGAAGGTCAGACGGGCGACGGTACGCGTGTTCATGAAGTCCTCCCCCAGGACTCGGAACTCGGATCTGCCCTCATGGTCCGGCGGAGGCGCGGCTTCGTCCTGAGTACGCGTACTCAGGACGAAGGGCGGCGGGAGGACCGCCGGGTCACCGCGCCGGAACCGCCCGGCTCAGGAGCTGGGCCTGAGCCACGGCAGGGGATCGGTGTAGTACCCGTCGAGAACCACCTCGAAGTGCAGATGGGGGCCGGTGGACAGTCCCGTCGAGCCGACCAGCCCGACCGGCGTCCCGGCGTCCACCGCCTGGCCGACGGACACCTGGAGGGCCAGCAGATGGCTGTACGTCGTCTCCAGCCGCTTGCCGTCGATGGTGCCGTGGTCGATCACCACGCGGTTGCCGTACGCCTTGGTCATCGCCGCGAACACGACCTGGCCCTTCGACGCGGCGGAGACCTGCGCCCCCTGGGGCGAGGCGAAGTCGACGCCGGTGTGCAGTTTCGTCACGCCGGTGAGCGGGTGTTCGCGTGATCCGAAGGGCGAGGTGACGGTGAGGTTCGCGACCGGCGCGGCCAGTACGGCGCCCGGCACCTGGTTCACGGCGCCGCCGCCCGAACTCTCCCGGTCGACCGACTTGTAGCGCGAGGACAGCGACTTCACCTCGTCGATGTAGGCCTCCGCGTCGCCGGGTACGCGGCCCGCCTTCACCACGGCGTCCGTGCCCGACGCGTACGCGGCGAGGGTGAGGTTCACCAGGTCCCCGGTGACGGTTCCCTCGGTCCTGAGGTCGGTCACCTTCTCGGCGAGGGAGCAGTCCTGCCGGCCGAGCGCCATCATGGCGTCCGCCGGATCGCGGGGGGAGGAACGGCCGTTGCCGTCGTCGTCCTTGCCCCACTTCTTCCACTGGGCGTCCGTGAACGCGGCGATGCCCTTCTCGCCCGACAGCGCTCCCGTGTCGTTGCTCCACCCGGAGAGCCGGTCGATCTGGGCGGCCAGCACCGACGGCTTGACGACCTTGCAGTCCGCGACCGCCTTGCGGAGCCAGGGGATGTACGAGGCGTCCACGTGGGTCGTGGCGGTCGGGTCGGGGTCGGAACCCTGGGGCCAGGCGTCGTCGAGGCCGCCGGTGTAGGCCAGGAAGCCGGCCACCCCCATCAGGGCGACCAGCCCCGGCAGGACGAGCAGCGTGAACGGTCCGGGGCCGCGGCGGGCGCGCTTGGGACGCTGTTTCTGTGACTCCTCGACGGGCTCTCCGGCCGCCGCTTCGGCCACTGGCCCGGATGCCGGTGCGGCTGCCGGTCCGGCCCCGTCTTTGGATACCGGTCCGGCTGTCTCCCCGACTGTCTCCTCGGCCTCACTTCCGCCGGCCGGTGCCGTGCGGGTGCCGGCCGTCCCCGTTTCGTCCAACCGGCCGTCAATCACCGGCGAACTCCCCCTGCACCGCGCCGAGTTCCGCGGCGATCCCTATGGTCATGATGCTCACGCGCACGAGGCTAACGTGCCGCCCCGCGGGTATCACGAGGCGGGGAGGCACAGGCGCCTGCCCGAACGGGCAGACCTTCCGGGGTCAGTGTGCCGACGCCTTGGTCAGCTCGTCGAGTTCGGCCGCGAAGAACAGCGCGGGGTCGAACTCCATGCCCGTGAACTGACCCGCGAGTTCGAGGGACAGTACACCGTGCAGCCGGGTCCAGAAGGTCAGTGCCCGGTGCAGGGTCGCGGGCCCGGCGGGATGGTCGCCCGCCCACTGCCGGTGCTCTTCGAGGTGCGAACCGAACGGCGTCCCGGGGGAGTCCGAGGGCAGCGCGGCGCAGGCGTCCAGCAGGGTCGTCATGATCTCGCGCGCGATCCCGGTGATGTCGTCGGGCGCGTGGTAGCCGGGCACGGGCGTGCCGTAGACGAGGAAGTAGCGGTGTGGGTCCTGAAGGGCCCAGCCACGCAGCGCGTACGCCAGCGCGGACACGTCGGGGCCGCCGGCGGCGGTCGCGCGGAAGGTGTCGGCGAGGCTGCGGTACGCGTCCCGGATCAGCTCGGTGATCAGTTCGTCGCGGTTGGCGAAGTACCGGTAGAGCGCGGGTCCGCTCATGCCCATCCGCTTGGCGATCGCGTTGAGGGAGAGCGCGGACGCCCCCGCCGCGGCGAGCTGTTCCCAGGCGTGCGCCTTGATCTCCGCGCGTACCTGGGCGCGGTAGCGCTCGCGCGGGGTCTCGGTGCCCGTGTCCGCCATGGCCTACCGCCTTCCGTCTCTGTCCGTCTCTGTGACTGCCGGTGTCCGTGTCTGCGCATCGTATTTAGTTAGAGGCTATCACCAACGTTATTGACTCTATCGCCTTCCTTGCGTTACAACTTCTAACGAACGCGAGAAGCAGTCAGTCGAGTGCGGCGCAGCCGAGTGCGCCGCGATGGAGGTCGTCATGAACGCCGAAGGACTCGTCGAGGTCGTCCTGCCGGGCAAGGTGGCGCCGGAAGGGCTTCGGATCAGGCGCGGAACCGTCCCCGTCGCGGGTCCCGGCCAGGTCCTGATCCGGATGGAGGCGACCGGGGTCTCCTTCGCCGAACAGCAGATGCGCCGGGGCCGCTACTACGACCAGCCGCCGTTCCCCTTCGTACCCGGATACGACCTGGTCGGGACGGTGCTGGCCACGGGTGAGGGCGTCGAGCCGGACCTGGCCGGCACCCGGGTGGCGGCCCTGCTGAAGGTCGGCGGCTGGTCCACCCATGTGCTCGTCGACGCGGCCGACGTGGTGGAGGTGCCCGACGGGATCGGCGCGGCACAGGCGGAGACCCTGGTGCTCAACGGCATCACCGCCTGGCAGATGCTCCACCGCAAGGCACGCGTCCGCGCGGGCCGGACCGTCCTGGTGCTCGGTGCCAACGGCGGTGTCGGCTCGGTCCTCGTCCAACTCGCCCTGGCTGCGGGCGTGAAGGTGATCGGCACGGCGTCCGCACGCCACCACGAGGCGCTCGTCGCCAAGGGTGTGGTTCCCGTCGACTACCGCACGGAGGATGTCGCCGCGCGCGTCCGGGAACTCGCCCCCGGCGGGGTGGACGCCGTCTTCGACCACGTCGGCGGCCGGGGCATCGTCGACTCCTGGCGCCTCCTCGCGCCCGGCGGGACCCTCGTCGCCTACGGCAGTGCCTCCACCCGCGACGACGAGGGCTCCAAGCAGTGGCCCGTGTTCAAGCTGCTCGGCCGGGTGTGGCTGTGGAACGCGCTGCCCAACCGCCGCCGCGCCTGCTTCTACAACGTCTGGGCCGGCCGGGCCCTGGGCAAGAACCGGTTCAGGGCCCGGCTGCGCACCGACCTCACCCAGGTCTTCGCGGCGTTCCGGCGCGGGGAGGTCACGGCCCAGATCGCCGCCCAACTCCCCCTCGTCAAGGCCGCCGACGCACTGCGCCTGGCCGAATCCGGCACGGTCGCCGGCAAGGTCGTACTGAACCCGTAGGCGGGCGACTCGCGCCCGCGGCAGGGGTCGGCCGCGGCGGCGGGGGCCCTCAGGAGGGGACGGTGCCGTCGCTCTGCGGTTCCAGGGTGTCCGGTTCCTGGGGTGGCTCGCTGAGCTGCTCGCGCAGGTAGTTCCAGAACACGGCGATCATCGCGGCGACCGGGACGGCGAGCAGACTGCCCACCACGCCCGCCAGGCTGCCGCCGAGCGTCACCGCCAGCAGGATCACCGCCGCGTGCAGCCCGAGCCCACGGCTCTGGATCATGGGCTGGAAGACGTTCCCCTCCAACTGCTGCACCGCGAGGATGATCGCCAGCACGATCAGCGCGTCCGTCAGACCGTTCGACACCAGGGCGATGAGCACCGCGACGAACCCGGCGAACAGGGCGCCCACGATCGGCACGAACGCCGAGACGAAGGTCAGCACCGCCAGCGGGAGCACCAGCGGCACGCCCACGACCCACAGGCCGATACCGATGAAGACGGCGTCGAGCAGACCCACGGCGGCCTGCGACCGTACGAACGACCCCAGGGTGTCCCAGGTGCGCGAGGCCACGGTCGGGACGTCGACGGCGAGCCGGCCGGGCAGCTGACGGGCGAGCCACGGCAGGAACCGCGGGCCGTCCTTGAGGAAGAAGAACATCAGGAACAGCGCCAGGACGGCGGTGACCAGACCGTCGACCACGGCGCTCACGCCCGAGACGACCGTGCCGACCACACTCCCGGCGCTCTTCTGGAAACGCTCGACAGCACTGTCCACGGCACCCGAGATCTGGGCGTCCTCGACGTTCAGCGGCGGTCCGGCGGCCCAGTCACGGACCTTGTGCACGCCGTCCACGACCCTGTCGGTCAACTCACCCGACTGGGAGGCCACCGGGACCGCGATCAGCGCGACCACCGCGGCGGCGAGCACCAGGAACAGCACGGTCACCAAGGAGGCCGCCAGGGCGGGAGGCCACCCGCGCCGGCGCAGGAAACGGGCCATGGGCCAGGTCAGTGTGGTCAGCAGGAGGCCCACTATGAGTGGCCAGACCACGGACCACATCTGGCCCAGGAGCCAGAGAGCCACCGCGGTCATCACCAGAACCAGCAGCAGCTCGACGGAAATACGCGCCGATGCGCGCAGCGCGGCGCGGGATCTGGCGTAACTCAACGAAGCAGACATGCGAGCACCATAGGGGCAGGTCGGCGCGCTTCCGCGGAGCCCCGCCAACGCGGCGGCGTCCAAGGTGTGTTGGACGCCGCCGCGTGACGGCCGTGCTACGCGCTGAAGCGGTGGGTGCCGGAACCGACCCGGTACACCGCGCAGCCGTCCTCACTGCGCAGGAAGGCCGCGGTGGTGTGGGTGACCTTGTGCGGAGCGTCCGCGGGGATCCACACCTCGGCGGTGGTGTTGGGCGGCACGGAGCACGTCAGGACGAACGTGCCGGACCGCAGCCGCCACTCGGTGGAGACGGGGCCGCGGACCGAGGCGAACGTGGCGCGGGCGGAGGTGACGCCCCCGCCCGGCCGCGGCCGGACGACGATCTCGCGGTAGCCGGGCCGGCCCGCCGCGATACCGGCGATGTTCGTGTACATCCACTCGCCCACCGACCCGTAGGCGTAGTGGTTGAAGGAGTTCATGCCCGGGTCCTCGAAGCTGCCGTCGGGCCGGATGGAGTCCCAGTGCTCCCACATCGTGGTCGAGCCCTTGTCGATCTGATAGCCCCAGCTGGGATACGAACGCTGCGCGAGCAGCCGGTGGGCGACATCGGTGTGCCCGGTCTCGGTGAGCACGGGCAGCAGCCGGGGCGTACCCAGGAAGCCCGTCGACAGATGCCAGTCCCTGGCCTCGATCAGCGCGACGAGCCGGTCGGCCGCCGCCGTCCGCAGCCCGTCCGGCAGCAGATCCATCGACAGGGCCAGCACGTACGCCGTCTGCGTGTCGCCCTTCACCCGGCCCTCGGCGGTGACATAGGCCTTCTGGAACGCGGCGCGTACCCGCCCGAAGAGATCGGTGTAGGGGGCGGGGTCCTTGTCGAGTTCCTTCGCGATACGGGCCGCGAGGTCGGCGCTGTGGGCGAAGTAGGCGGTGGCGATGACGTCCTTGGGTGTCTCGTCCTCGACGTTCAGCCAGTCCCCGTACCCGGCGGCCGGCCGCAGCAGTCCGCTGCTGTTCTTCTCCAGGTACTTCAGCCAGGCCTGTACGGAGGACCACGCGTCCTCCAGGACCTGCCGGTCGCCGTACGCCTGGTACAGCGACCAGGGGACCGTGACACCCGCGTCGCCCCAGCCCGCCACACCGTTGCCTACCGTGCCCACCATGGGTGCCACGTCCGTGAAGGCGCCCTCCGCGGTCTGTCCGTCGCGCAGGTCCACGAGCCACTTGGTCAGGAAGCGGGCGGACTCCATCGTGTAGGCGGCCGTCGGCGCGAAGACGTTGATGTCACCCGTCCAGCCCAGACGTTCGTCACGCGCGGGTGTGTCCGTCGGGATGGAGAGGAAGTTGCCGCGCTGCCCCCAGGTGATGTTGCTGTGCAGGGTGTTGAGCATCGGGACATCGGTCTCGAAGTCGAACGTGAAGGGCGCGGACGTGTGCATCACCCGACCGGTGAGGTCTCCCGCCGAGGGAGTGCCCGGATACCCGGTCACCTCGACATAGCGGAAACCGTGGAAGGTGAACCGCGGCTCGTACGTCTCCCGCCCACCGCCCTTGAGCGTGTACGTGTCGGTCGCCGCGGCGGTGCGCAGGTTCGCCGTGTAGAGGGTGCCGTCGGAGTTGAGCACCTCGGCATGCCTCAGCCGGACGGTCGTGCCGGCCGCGCCCGAGACCCGCAGCCGCACCGAACCGACCATGTTCTGGCCCAGGTCGAAGACGAAGACACCCGGCTTGGGCTGGGTCACCTTCCGGACCGCGAGTTCCTTGGCCACCCGGACCGCGCCGTCCACCTGGGCCTCGATCCGGGGCGGAGCGGCGTCGGCGGCGGTGCGCACCGCGTCGAGCCAGGCCCCGTCGTCGAAGCCGGGCGAGGTCCAGCCGGCGGTCTCCTTGCGCGCGTCGTACGTCTCGCCGCTCAGCAGGTCGGCGGCGACGATCGGCCCCGCGGCGGCCCGCCAGTCGCTGTCCGAGACGATGCTCTCGCGCGTCCCGTCGGTGTACTCGATCTCCAACTGGGCCAGCAGCGCCGGGCGTTCGCCGTACTGGTGCGGCCCGAACATACCGACGTTGCCCGCGTACCAGCCCGGTGCCACATACGCGCCGATGGCGTTGGCCCCGGACCGTACGAGCGAGGTGACGTCGTAGGTCTGGTAGTGGACGCGTTCGCGGTAGTCGGTCCAGCCGGGCGCGAGCTGGTCGCGGCCCACGCGGCGGCCGTTGAGGTGGGCTTCGTAGACGCCGAGGGCCGTGGCGTACAGCCGGGCGCGTTCGACCTTCTTGCGCGGGAGCCTGAACTCGTGCCGCAACTGGTTGGCCGCGTACGACGCGGGGACGACCCTCCCCCACGGGCCGGCGCCCCACGCGGCCGCCACCTTCGCCGCCGGCCAGGCACCGTCGTCGAAGTCGGTGCCGCGCCAGCCGGCCGCGGGCTCCTTGTCGGTCGATCTCCAGGCGTCGTCGGTGACGATCCGCCGCTCGCCGGACGCCGTGTGGAGAGTGAGGGTCGCGACCAGCCCGGCAGGCCCCTCGGACGCGTTGGTCGCCGACACCGCCAGGACGTTCCTGCCCGTACGCAGCTGGGCGAGGACCTCGACGACGGCGGGGCGGCGCCAGCCGTCGTGGTCCGTCTCAAGATCGGTGCGGGCCACTTCGGTGCCGTTGACGGAGACGGTGTAGACGTTGTCGGCGCTGATGGCCAGCGTCGCCGCCGTGACCGCGTCGGGGAGATCGAGGGTGCGGCGGAACCAACGGGTGACCGCGGGGGCGCTGTTGGCGGGATCACCCTCGGGGAACCAGATCCAGGAGCTGCCTTCGAGCGTCGGCGCGTCGGTGAGGACCGGGGGAGCGGAGACCCACTTCGCGGTCCACTGCGCGGAGTCCAGGAGTCCGGTCTCCCACCACGACGGCTCGCTCCAGTCCGAGGCGCCGCCGTTCGCGTCCCACACGCGCACGGACCAGAAGTACCGGGTGCGCGGCTTGAGTTGCGGGCCCGCGTACGGGACGAGGACGGACTCGGCGGACACGACCTTTCCGCTGTCCCAGACATCCGGCTTCGGCAGCCGCGAGGCGCTGGAGGCCACGCGTATCTGGTAGCCGCTCTGGCGCGCGCCCGGCTCGTCCGAGGCCATCGGCCAGCTCAGCCGGGGGTGTTGCGCGTCGATGCCCAGCGGGTGTCGCACGTACTCGACGGTCGGCGCGGTGACGCGCAGGGCGCTGCGACGGGCGCCTGCCCCGGCCGGTGCGGACGAGGGGGCGGCCATGGCGGATCCGGCGCCGGCGGAGGTCGCCGTGACGGCCATCGCCGCCGCCGTACCCGCCAGAATGTTCCTCCTGCTGATCACTGCGGCTCCTCAGGAAGTAAGGATGAATCGATTCACTGCGGGTGAACGTAGGGGCGTGCGAGGCGAGGGTCAATGAGCGTGCAACACATTCTTGACGGGACGTCGGATGTGGTCGCTGCTCCGGAGGGGCCCGATACGTCGGGGGCATCGGCGATTGAACGGTTTCAATCGGTCGACGCTTTTTCGATGCTGTCGCGATGGTTGCGCTCGGCAGTGCGGAGGTGATTCTGTGAGCGGTCGGTGAGCCGGAAAGCGCCCTGGGTGCGGGGGAGTCCACCGGCATGTCGAGGGCTGCCTCGGCGCTGTGGTGGGGCCGTGGTGAGGTCGTGGCCAGGCCATGGCGAGGTCGTGGCCAGGTCGGATCGGAGACCGGTGGAGGGCGGTGGCGGCCGGGTCGGAAACGGTGGGGCTGTCGGCCGGATCGAAGACGGTGGGACGGCTGGGCGGGTCAAAGCCGGTAGGACGGCTGGGCGGGTTGAAGCCCGTGGGGCTGTCGGCCGGGGGTGAAACCGGTGGGGCTGTCGGCCGGGTGCGTTTCGTGCATGATCCCGCGCGGTGTCGCGTCGGGCCGCTTCGGTCAGATCACATGGACGCCAGCCACGCCGCGGTGTCGCGGGGGCGGGAGAACCGGAGCGTGTCGAGGGGCGTGAACCGGGGATCGCGCGTCCGGCGTTCGATCTCCTGGCGTCGGCCCGCGTGTTGGGACCAGGCCCACCAGGCCGGGTGCTCCTTGCTCAGCCAGCCCGCCCAGGTCTCCCTGTTGCCGCCGAAGAGACTCTCGCGGGTGACGGTGCGCCGGACGGAGCGGCGAAGGACCCGGGGCATGACCACGCGCTTCCCGTAGTCGAGCCACAGGACGGTGTCCGCCCGGTCCCAGAGCAGATCCCGCACCTCGGGATAACCGAGCGAGTCGACGATCCAGCGGGGTTCGGACGTGAGGTGTGCAACCTCCTCGGCCAGGGTGTCGTTGGCAGCCCAGTCCGGACCCGTGAAATAGAGCGCGTCCATCTCGTAATAGGGCAGGTCCAAGCGCTCGCCCACCGCCCGGGCGAGCGTGGACTTGCCCGCACCCGTGACACCCACTACCAAGATCCGTTTCACGGGCGCAGCCTATAGCGGTGCCGGTTCGGCCGAATCGGGGGCCTTCGCACCGGGTTGCGCGGCGGACACGGCGGCGCGCAACCCGGTGCGAAACGGCTGGGCTCCCGGTCGGCCCGGCGGCCCCACGCGGTGGATCACCGTGCGCGCCGGTCGGGCCGACCCGCTCCGGCGACGATCGACCAGAAAGCGATCCTGACCTGCTGAAACATGGCTCGGAAGCCCGCTCCGGCGGGTGGTCCGCAGGCGCCTTGGACGTCCCGCGACCTCGGCCGCGAGCGTCGCCCCGGAGACACGGATCACCCATCCACATCACTTCGCGCACCGCGCCCTTTCGTTCTCGGGGCGCCGATAGGATCTAATGGGCAGTAGCGCGCGAGGTAGGCAGGTACCGATGCTCATCGGTCGACAGCTCCGCCTCTGATCCGCGCGACTCCCGACTCCGGATGGTTTTGGATGCCTGCCTCTTCGCATCGCGACCCTGCACGTCCCGTTCAGGACGCGGCGGCCTCGTCTGCCGTGCCCCAGCACCACGGTCTGTTCCTCCAGCCGCAGTACACCATCGAGCTGCCGCCGCTGGACGAGGACGAGGGCGACGACACCTTCTCGCCGCCTTCGCCCCCGCCGGCGCAGCGGCGACGGGGGGCACCCCGGGCCCGCTGACCGCTCCCGCCGCCCGTCCCGCCGTGCTGTGACCAGCGACGTGTGTGCCCGGACCGGGCGGCATCGACCTGAGGGGGAGAGACACCCTGGATCCCGTGGAACGCGCACTGATCGTGGTGCACCGGCCCGCCGCGAGCGGCGGCCGACGCGTGAGCGTGCACCGGGACGGCGGGGCCGAGATCCTGGGGCTGGCCCACTCCGACCACGATCTGATCGTGTTCCTGGAGGCCGCCGGACTGTCCTCCCCGGCCGAGCTGCTGGACGATCCCGGCTGGGTGGAATGGCGTGGCGGGGGACCGCACGAGTGGGGGTCCGCGCCGTAGGCGCGGTTGCCCCCGATGTCAGCTCGTCTCCGAGCGACCCGTACGAATGTGTATGAATCGGCGCCGGTCTGCGCGTGCGTCGTTCCCCGCGTCCCTCAGGGGGTGGGGGGAACGCTTGTCCAGCGGCTGCAGGCCGGTCGTGGCTGGGCGCGCAGTTCCTCGCGCCCCTTGGGCGCGTTGAAGCCGCTGCCCTCAGGGGTGAACCCGGCCCTCCGTCGGGGAATCGGCGGGGGCCGGGGCGGTGCTGACGGTGTCGCGGGTGTGCCCGGGTGCTACAGACCCACGTCGCGGCGGCTCATGTCGTCCAGTGACTCGCGGCGCACCAGCACGCGTGCGATCCCGCCCGACACCGCGACGACCGGGGGACGGCCGACCAGGTTGTATCCGGACGCCATGGACAGGTGGTAGGCCCCGGCCGCCGGGACGGCGAGGAGATCGCCGGGACGTACGTCACCAGGGAGCTCCACCTCGTCCGCGAGGACGTCACCCGCCTCGCAGTGCCGGCCCACGACCGTGACCGTACGGGGCGGTGCCGACGAGTGGCGTCCGATCAGGCGGGGCGCGTACCGGACTCCGTACAGCGCGGGTCTCGGGTTGTCGCTCATGCCGCCGTCGACGGCGACGAAGGTGTGCGTGCCGGTGCGCTTGACCGCGAGGACGTGGTAGACCGCGACCCCGGCGGGTCCGGCGATCGCCCGGCCCGGTTCCAGCATGAGTCGCGGTACGGGCAGGCGGGCCCGGGCGCAGCCGTCCGCCAGCTCCGCGTGCACACGGTCCGCGAGGACGCCCACGTCGAGGCTCGCCTCGCCCGGCCGGTAGGCGATGGCGTGCCCGCCGCCGATGTTCAGCCGGGGCAGTACGACGCCGTGCTGGTCCCGGATCCGGGCCAGCAGCCCGACCAGCCGCCGTACCGCGGACACGTAGGGCCTCACCGAGTCGATCTGCGAGCCGATGTGGCAGTGCAGGCCGACGAGTTCCAGATGCGGCTGGTCGAGTATCCGGGCCACCGCGTGCTGCGCCGACCCGTCCGTGATGGACAGGCCGAACTTCTGGTCGTCCGTACCGGTGCGTACCTTGGCGTGCCCGCCGGCCGCGATCCCCGGCACGACCCGCACCATGACCTCCTGGCGGACGTCGGCGGGCGTGATCGCGGCCAGCCTGGCGATCTCCGAGGCGCTGTCCACGACGACGATCCCGACTCCGAGCCGCAGCGCGGTGCGCAGGTCGTCGGGGCTCTTGGCGTTGCCGTGCAGCACGATCTTCCCCGGCGGGAAGCCCGTGGTGACGGCGAGCGCCAGTTCTCCGGCGGAGCAGACGTCCAGGCCCAGCCCCTCCTCCCGCACCCAGTGCGCCATCGCACGGCACAGGAACGCCTTGGCCGCGTACACGACGTCGGCCTCAGGGAACGCGGCGCGGTAGGTACGGCAGCGCTCCCGTACCTCCTGTTCGTCGAGGACGTACACGGGGGTGCCGAAACGGTCGGCGGCCTCGGTGAGGGAGACCCCGCCCACGGAGACGTCCCCGCCGGTCTCGGCGCGCGCGGAACGGGGCCAGACGGACAGTCCGTCGGTCGCGCCACCGCCGGGGAGCCGGGACAGGGCGCCGGCATCAGCGGGCAGGGAGGACGGGAGGTACGAGTGAAGGGAAACGGTCATGGCGGGCGCCTCCTCAGCCGATCAGCAGGTTCAGGTACGAGACGACGGCGGCGGCGCCGGTCACGCGCAGCGCACGGGTGTGCGGCGGGCGCCGGGCATGCCAGAGACGCCTCAGCCTGCGGGCACCTGCGCCTGCGTCGTCGGCGTCGGTGAGCGAGGCCGCGGCTGCGACCGGGGGAGCGGAGAGCTGCGGGTCGACCGTGAGGGCGGTGACGCCCAGCGGGGTGGCGAGCGCACGCAGCGCGGGTTCGGAGAGCCTGATGCAGGCCTGCTCCGTGCCCAGCGTGGCGGCCAGCCGCGCCGCCGAGGTGAATCCGACGGCCGTACGGCCACCCAGGGGAGTGCGGAAGAACCGGGCCGTGCAGCCCGCGGGCCCCGACCGGACGGGGACGAAGAGAAGTCCGGCCGGGACGCGTTCGGAGGGCTCGGGGTCCTCGCAGTGGTCGATCGCAGACATCAAGCTGCTCCTCGCAGAAGGCGATGTGCGCCGCGCGGCCGGATCGGCCGGGCGCTCCAGCGAAGCTATGCCCGCCTACCGGGGGCCGAGGCGCCTCCCTGACGGATGCTTGACGCGCGCCCCCGCTCTCGTGACGCGATCATGACGCGGGCGCGGGCGCGGACGCCGATGTGCCGGGTCCCCCGGCGCCGTCTCTCACGCCGTCGCGAGCGAGACCTCCGTCGACTTCATCAGGGCGACGACGGAGGAGCCGGTCGCCAGACCCAGGTCGGTGACGGCGTCCTTGGTGATCGCCGCGGTCAGTTCGCCGCCGTCGACCGTGATCCTGACCGAGGCCATGGCGCCGCCGGTGGTGACGTCGGTGACCGTGCCGGGCAGCTGGTTGCGGATGGACAGGCCCTCCACCGGGCCGGTGGCCACCGCGACCTCCGTCGCCTTCACCAGCGCGCGGACGGTGGAACCCTCGGCGAGGCCGAGATCCTTGACGGACTCCAGTGTGATGGCCGCGGTGAGGACCTGGCCGCCGTCGAGGCGGACCTTGACCGTCGCCATCGCCTCGCCGGTCGTGACGGAGGTGACGGTGCCGGGGATCTGGTTGCGGATGCTCAGGCTCATGACGGAACGCCTCACAGGGGAAGGGGTGGTTTGTCGCCTTTGGGTGCTGCTGGGGCCACCGTAGCCGGGCCCGACCGGGTGGCGGTTCAGGCTCCGGCGACTTCCGCGCGCCCGCTCGGGCTCCCGCTCCGGCTCAGGGCTCGACCAGGACCTTGAGACTCCTGCGGTCGGCCATGTCCTGGCACCCCGCCGGAACGCCGTCGAGGATGTCGCCATCCAGGTCCCGGTGGACACTCCGGCCCCTGGCCGGGCTCACCGACCGGCCGTGCCGAGCGGCCCGCGTAAGCCGCGTGCTTCGGGAGGCGTCCCGCGTAAGCCGGTCAGACCGGATACGCGTGGGTCTGTGTGGCCTTTACTGCCGCCCAGACCGCCGCGCCCGGGTGCAGGTCGAGTTCGGCGGCGGCGACCGTGGTCAGGTCCGCGGCGAGCGGCAGTTCTCCGGTGAGGTCGGCGCGGATCTGGTCGCCGTGGGTCTCAAGCCCCGCGACCTCGCAGGCCCAGAGGTTACGGGCGCTGACCCCGGTGGGCCGGTCGCGGTACAGGGTGACCGAGCCGGGCGGGAACGCGACGAAGACCGGGCCGCGCAGGGCCTCCGTGGTGGTGATGGACGGACCGGCGTCGAGCTGGACGGCATGCCCGTCGGCCTCGCCCCGGTAGAGGTTCAGGCCGACGAGCTGGGCGATGTAGTCCGTACGGGGACGGCGGGCGATGTCGGACGGGGCGCCCTCCTGGACGACCCGGCCGTCCTCGACCACGACCAGCCGGTCGGCCAGCACCATGGCGTCCAGCGGATCGTGCGTGACCAGCACGGCGACCGCCTCGAACTCGGCGAGATGGCGGCGCAGCTGGGCCCGTACCTCCAGCCGTGTCCGCGCGTCCAGGGCGGCCAGTGGCTCGTCGAGCAGGAGCAGCCGGGGGTGGGTGGCGAGCGCGCGGGCCAGGGCGACCCGCTGGGCCTGACCGCCGGAGAGCCGGCGCGGCTTGGCGCCGGTGTGGTCCGCGAGCCCCAGACGGGCCAGCCACTCGGCGGCCTGCGCCCGCGCCTCGGCCTTGCTCGCGCCCTGGCAGCGCGGTCCGAAGGCCACGTTGTCCAGGGCGGTCAGATGGGGGAAGAGCAGGTAGTCCTGGAAGACGACGCCGACCGGGCGGGACTCCGGCGGCGTACGCTCCAGCGCCGTGCCGTCGAGCCGCAGCCGGCCGCCGGTGAGCGGTGTCAGACCGGCCAGGGCCCGCAGGGCGGTGGTCTTGCCGGCGCCGTTCGGGCCGAGCAGGGCGACGACCTCGCCGGGTGCGACGCGCAGCGCCACATCGAGTCGGAAGGTGCCGTGCTCGACGACGAGATGCGCGTCGAGACCCGCGTCGAGGCCCGCGTCGGAGAAGTCGGCGCGTACGTCGGGGGTGGCATCGGCGGCGTCGGAGGCGTAACGGGGCTCGGTCATCCTGCTGTCATCCAACGGTCGCGCAGGCCCGCCAGCACCGCGACGGACACGGCCAGCAGGACCAGACTGAGGGCGATGGCGGCCTCCGGGTCGCTCTGCAGGGCCAGGTACACGGCCAGCGGCATGGTCTGCGTACGGCCGGGGAAGTTGCCCGCGAAGGTGATCGTCGCGCCGAACTCGCCGAGCGCCCGCGCCCATGCCAGGACCGCGCCGGCCGCGATACCGGGCGCGATCAACGGGAGCGTGACCCGGCGGAACGCGGTGAAGCGGGAGGCGCCGAGCGTGGCGGCGGCCTCCTCGTAGCGCGGGTCGGCGGCGCGGAGCGTGCCCTCGACGCTGATCACCAGGAACGGCATGGCGACGAACGCCTCGGCGATGACGACCCCGGTGGTGGTGAAGGGGAGCGTGATCCCGAAGGAGGAGTCCAGCCACTTGCCGACGATGCCGTTGCGGCCGAGCGCCATCAGCAGGGCCACACCGCCGACGACCGGCGGCAGTACGAGCGGCAGCGTGACCAGGGCCCGTACGAGGCCGCGGCCGGGGAATTCGACGCGGGCCAGCAGCCAGGCCAGCGGCACGCCGATGACCAGGCTCACCGCGGTCGCCGCCGTGGCGCAGACCAGGGACAGCCGGAGCGCCTGCCACACCTCGGCGCTGGTCAGCAGGTCCGGCAGACTCCGCCAGGGGGCGCGTACGAGCAGGGCGATCAGCGGGACGATCAGGAACGCCAGACCGATCAGCGCGGGCACCAGCAGAGGCAGCGGAACGCCCCGGCCACCGGCACCTTCGCCCGTCCGGACGCGCCGGCGCCGCGGCCCCCCCCCCCCGGGGGGGGGCCCCCGCCCGGCAGTGTAGAAGGGGCCGCTGACGCGGGGGGCGTAATAAAAACATAAG
>NZ_JBHXTO010000112.1:17779-31252 GCF_042677425.1 Streptomyces sp. NPDC127119
CCCCAACCCCTATCCGGCGGGCACCAACCTCAGGCTCCGAACCCCCCCGCCACCTGCCACCTCCCCCGGCCCGTCCGCCCGGGCCCCCGGGCCCCCCCGGGGGGGTGTCGGCCGCGGCGCCGGACTTGTCGACGGGCACGGTCACGGCTTGAGGAACCCGGCCTCGGTCAGGACCTTCTGGCCCTCGGCGGACTGCACCAGCGCGATGAACGCCTTGGCGCCCTCGGTGTTCTGCGCGTCCTTGAGGGGGACGATCGGGTAGTCGTTGATGGCGTCGTCGGACTCGGGGAACTCCACGCCCTCCACCTTGTCACCCGCCGCGTGCACATCGGTCTTGTAGACGACCGCCGCGTCCGCCTCCTTCAGCTCGACCTTCGTCAGCGCCGCCTTGACGTCCTGCTCGTAGGAGACGGGGGTGAGCTTCAGCTTGCTGGCGTCCAGGGCCTTCTGCGCGGCGGCGCCACAGGGCACCTCCTTGTCGCACAGCACGACCTTCAGGCCCGACTTGGTGAGGTCCTTCAGGGAGGCGATCTTGTCGGGGTTGCCCGGCAGGGTGGCGATCTCCAGCTCGTTGCGCACGAAGGTGGCGGGCGTCCCCGACGCGTCCCCGGCGTCGGTGACGATCTTCATCGTCTTGGGGCTGGCCGAGGCGAACACGTCCGCCGGGGCGCCGCCCGTGATGCTCGCGGCCAGCGAGTCGCTGCCGCCGAAGCTGAAGGTGACCTTCGTGCCCGGGTGCTCCTTCTCGAACTGCTCGCCCAGCGTCGTGAAGCTCTCCTTGAGGGAGGCGGCCGCGAACACGGTCACCGTGCCGGACAGCTTGTCCGACGAGGAGGCGGACGCCGACGCGTCCGACTTCGCCGACGAGGAGTCGGACGCGTCGTCGTCGGACGACGAGCAGGCGCTCAGCGCCAGCAGGGCGGCGGCGCCCGCACCGGCCACCTGAAGGGTCCGGCGGGTCCTACGGGTCCGGCGCGCGGTACGGGTCATTACGGGTCCACTCCCTTTGGTCCTCACGGACACCATCATCTGTGGTCCTGACGGACCTTCTGCCATCTGTGGTCCTGACGGACCGTTCGCGTCGTTCCCCGCGCCCCTGAAAGGCGGGGCTGCGCCCCGGCCTGTCCCTTCGTCTGCGGGCCGGTGGGGGTCGTTCGCGCAGTTCCCCGCGCCCCTCAAGAGCGGGGCTGCGCCCCGGCTCTTGACCTTGGGCGCAGCCCTCACCGGCCGGGCCGGGAACAGGAGGTGCGCACGCGTAGATGATACTGCCGCAGATGCAAGGTCAAAGTCTCTTGTCGCTTCGCACCAGCGGGATCAGGGATCAGACCGGCTGGCATGTGCGTTTGCACGGGGCGTGCGTCCGGGTACGGTCATCCGGGAGGTGGTGCCCGTGAGTCAGTCCCTCGCAGTCGCCGGTACGGCCGCCGGTCCGGTGGCGGAGCTCGCCCTCACCGGTGATCTGAGCCGTCCGGCCCGGCTGACGGTGTCCGACCTGCTCGCCTGGCCGCAGCACGAGACCGAGGTCAGCTTCGAGTGCGCGACCAGCGGCATCCAGCGGCACCGGTTCACCGGACCCCTGCTGCACGACGTACTGACGGCGGCGGGCCCCGGCTTCGACCCCGCCCGCCGCAAGGAACGCCTGCGCTTCCTGATCGCGGTGTCCGGCCGGGACGGCCACCACGCGCTGCTGTCCTGGGCGGAGATCGACCCCGACTTCGGCCGCGCCCCCGTCCTGCTCGCGGTCACCATCGACGACAGCCCGCTCGACGGCCCGGGACCGCAGCTGGTGCTGCCTCAGGACCGCTGCGGTGCCCGGCACATCAGCGGCATCAGCGCGATCCGCGTGGACGGTGGCTACCTTCTGTGAGCTGGACCGAACCGACGGGCGTCCTGGTCGTCCAGCACCTGCCCCACGAGGGCCCGTACGCGCTCGGCACCGCGCTGGCGGCGGCGGGACTGCCGGTGAGCGTGTGCCGGACCTGGGCCGGGGACCCGGTGCCCGGGTCACCCGGGGGACTGGCCGCGCTGGTCGTCATGGGCGGCCCCATGGCGGCGTACGACGACTCCCCGGCCTTTCCGACCCGCGCGGCCGAACTGTCCCTGCTGCGGGCCGCGCTGGACGCGGAGGTGCCCGTGCTCGGGGTGTGTCTCGGCGCGCAACTGCTGGCCGTCGCGGCGGGCGGCACGGCCCGTCCCGGAGCAAGCCGGCAGGTCGGCTGGGGAGAGGTGCGGACGGCTCGGGCCGCGGTCACCGATCCGCTGTTCGCCGAAGTGCCCGAGCGCCTGCGCGTGTTGCACTGGCACGACGACACCATGGACCTCCCGGCCGGCGCGACCCTGCTGGCGTCCTGCGACCGTTACCCGGTCCAGGCGTTCCGGATCGGCGGCTCGGCCTGGGGGACGCAGTTCCACCTGGAGGTGGACAAGGAGGCGGTCGACGCCTTCGCGACGGCCTTCCCGGGTGAGGCGGCGACCGCCCCGGACCTCCAGGACGCCGCTCCCGACGAACTCGCGGCACTGGCCCCGCACCGGGACACCGTCTTCGAACGCTTCGCCACCCTGGCCGCGTCCCGGGCGACGGCGACCACGACCCGCGCCTTCTTCACCCCCCGGGCCGCCGCGTGGGAGGAGCGCTTCGCCGTCGACGGCCCCCGCTACACGGCCGCCGTCTCGCGTATGCAACTGCGCCCCGGGCAAAGGGTGTTGGACGTGGGATGCGGCAGCGGCCGTGCCCTGCCCGCGCTGCGCGCCGAGGTCGGCGCCGAGGGTGTCGTGCTCGGCGCGGACCTCACCCCGGCGATGCTCACGGCCGCCGCAGGGGAGGGACGCACCGGACTTGTGCTGGCCGACGCGTGCCGACTCCCGCTGCCCGCACGGTCGTTGGACGGCATCTTCAGCGCGGGCCTGGTCGACCATGTCCCCGATCCCGCGACCGCCCTGCGCGAATGGGCCCGGGTGACCGCTCCCGGCGGTGTCCTCCTGCTCTTCCATCCCTCCGGCCGCGCCGAACGGGCCGCCCGCCACGGCCGCGCCCTGGACCCCGACGACCCGCTGGCCGAGGAGAACCTGGGTCCGGCGCTGCACGCGGCGGGCTGGGACCTGGACTGTTACGAGGACGCGGCCCACCATTTCCTGGCACGGGCCGTGCGCCGCACGGACTGACGCGCACCGGCCGGCTCCTACGTCTCCTTGCCGAGGCCCGGATGCCGGGATCCGGACACTGAGGGCCCGGTGCCCCTGGGAGGTCACGCGTGCAACTGCGCCAGCTGGAATACCTGGTCGCCCTCGCCCGGGAGCGTCACTTCGTCCGCGCGGCGGCTGCCTGCCATGTCTCCCAGCCCTCGCTGTCCGCGGCGATCCGCCGTCTCGAACACGAACTGAACGTGCCGATCGTGCGACGCGGCCGGCGCTACGAGGGCCTCACCCCGGAGGGCGAGGTGGTGCTGGCCTGGGCGCACCGCATCCTCGCCGAGGGCGACGCCCTCCGCCAGGAACTGTCCGCCCTGGGTGACGGACTGACCGGCACCCTGCGCCTGGGCGTGGTCCCCACGGCCCTGCCCGCCGCCTCGCTCCTGACCACGCCGTTCTGCGACCGCCACCCCCGGGCCAGGGTCAGCATCGAGTCGCTGTCCTCGGCCGACATCACCCACGGTCTCGCCGAGTTCGAGCTGGACGCCGCCATGACCTACCTCGACGACGACTCCTTGCGGGGGGTCCGGCGGCTCCCGTTGTACGAGGAGCGGTACATGCTGCTGACCCCGGTCGCCGGCCCGCTCGGGAGCGCCCCGACGGCGAGCTGGTCGGCCGCCGCCGCGCTCCCGCTGTGCCTGCTCAACTCCCGTATGCGCAACCGCCGCATCATCGACGAGTGCTTCGCCGCCGACGGGGCCACCGCGGCCCCCGCGATCGAGTCGGACAGCGTCGCCGGCCTCTACGCGCACCTCCCCGGCGGTCGCTGGTCGAGCGTGATCTCGCACGCGTGGCTGCACATGTTCGGCGTACCGGACGGAATGCGGGTGGTACCGCTGGACGGGCCGGCCCACGGGCCGCGGGTGGGCCTGGTGACAGGCCCCGACGACCCGCCGTCCGTACTCGCCGGGGCACTCCTGACGGAGGCGCGCCGGGCCGGCGTACGGGAGGCACTGGACGGACTGCTGCGGACGTATCTCGACTCGACCGCCACCGGCTCCCCGGGACGGTCGAACGCGAACCGGACCTGACCGCCCGCGAACCGTTCAGGCCCGGTCGATATGTACGTTCGTCGACTTGACCCGGGCAGTGGCCTCCACCCCGACCTCAAGACCCAGCTCCTCCACGGCCTCCCGCGTCAGCAGCGACACCAGCCGGTGCGGCCCGGCCTGGATCTCCACCTGGGCGGCGACATCACCGAGCTTCACCGCCGTGACGATGCCGGGAAAGGCGTTACGGACGGAGGTGTACGAGGTGTCGTCCTCGCCGTCGCTCTTGGCGAGCTCGACGGAGAAGGCGGCCAGGTCCTTGCCGTCGATGAGGCGCCGCCCGCCCTCGTCCCGGTGCGTGACCATCCGGCCCGCGTCCGCCCAGCGCCGCGCGGTGTCCGGGCTCACCCCGAGCAGACGCGCCGCCTGGCCGATCGTGTATGACTGCATACGCGCCAAGATAGGCGATCACTGACGCGCGGTACGCGACGCGCCCGGTCGCCCGGTCGTCAGTACCCGACGCGGAACGTGGCGTCCTGCTGCTCGGTGGCCGTGGAGACCGGATCGATGCGCAGCACGTAGTTCGAGTGGCGGATGTGGCGCGTGGGGTTGTTGTACGAGCGGAACGACGCCCAGGACGAGTCGGCGAGGCCCGCCGTACGGTAGAAGGTCGCGTCGCCCGCGAACGCCGACGTGCTGTCGTTGACGTCGAGTTGGAGCGCGTAGTTGTAGTGCCGCAGATAGCGGGTGGGGTAGTTCACCGACTGGAAGGAGACACCGGAACTGTCGGCCAGACCCGGGACGAGCTTCCACTGCGAGTCGGTGTACAGGTCGAAGGGGTAGGTGTCGATGCGGGCGGCGTAGTTGGCGTGGCGGACGTAGCGGTCCGGGTAGTTGTACGACTTGAGCCGGTTCCAGGTCGGGGCGCCCCACTTGGTGAGCAGGTTGTTGTACTCGGTCGTGGTGATCGTCGCTATGCCGCAGTGCTTGGAGTTGACCGGCTGGGTGTAGGTCCTCTGGTCGAGCGCGGTCCAGGTGCCGGAGGCCAGGTTGCTGGACTGCCAGGCGTAGAAGACCCCGTTGGGGGTGTAGGTGTCACCCCAGAGGTACCAGTTGTTGCTGGTCAGCGACTTGAACACGGTCGGGGCCTCGGTGCCGCCGTGCGCGACGCCCGCGCTGAACTCGGTGAAGCTGCCCGGGTTGAGGGAGGTGGACCTCGCCGCCACCAGCGTCCCGTTCTTCTTGAAGAAGAGGTAGTTGTAGCCGTTCACACCGACGGCCATGTCACCGTCGATGACGTCGTACCCGGGGTCGAAGAACACCTGAGGCGCCGACGCGGTCACGAAGTCGCTGGTGTAGTTGACCATGATGACGTTGTGGCCGCTGGAGTTGACCGAGGAGTAGATGACCGCGTACTGACCCCGGCCGGCGTCCCAGAACGCCTCGGGTGCCCAGCTGTGCGTGGTCATGTCGTGCAGCTTGAGCCGGCGGTAACCGGTGAGGGTGCGCAGGTCGGCGGAGTCCCAGACGTGGATGTACTGGCTGTTGTAGCTCCAGTCGGTGCCCTTGAGGTCGGTGGCGATGACGACGAAGGTGCCGTCCTGCTTGCGCATGAGGAACGGGTCGCGCAGGCCGAGGGCGCCGGCCGTGGGGGTGACCAGGGGGTTGTTCTGGTTGAGCGGCGTCCAGTTGAGCGAGTCGGTGCTGACGGCGAGATGCAGCCCGTAGTCGGTGCCGAGGCCGAGGCTGGTCGACTCGGTGAAGTAGCACATCACGTACGCCGAGTCCGCCGCGTGGGCGGTACCGGCGCCGAGGGTGAGTACGCCGGACGCGGCCAGGGGAGTGGCGGCGGCCACGCCGAGGAAGAGGCGCCGGGACGGCTGGGGTCGTGCGCTCATCGTGGTCTCCAAGCGGGTGCGGGCGTGACGAAGGGCCCCGGCGGATGCCGTGGGTCGGTATTTCGAACACGGTTCGGGAGATCGATCAGAAATTAGGGTCCAGCCCCGACCACGTCAATGACTCTGACGAGACCCCTGAGTTCCCTGATACCGCCGCGCCCCCGTCCGGGCCGCGACAGGCCCCCACCGGCCCGCAGTCGGCGCGCGACCCGACGCCGGGCGGCGCACACCGACTCGTGGTCCGATGGAAACGGGCGAACCCGCCCGCATCCGGGCAAGCCCGTCACTGGAAATCGTCCCAGCGGCTCGGGAGCCGACAGGAGCCCGTACCAAGGGAGACCCGTGAAACACGACCCCCTGCGCGGCCGCACCGTGGTGGTGACCGGAGCCGCCCGCGGCCTGGGCGCCGCCCTGGCACGGGACCTGGCCCGCCGAGGCGCCCACCTCGCACTCCTGGGCCACGAGAAACCGGCCCTGGAGGCCCTGGCCGCCGAACTGCCGACCCGCGCGGTCGCCTGGGAGGTGGACATCACCGACGACGCCGGTATGGCCGACGCGGCCCGAGGCGTGCGCGCGACCCTCGGCAAGCCCTCCGCGGTGATCGCCAACGCGGGCATCGCCGAGGGCGGCCCCTTCGCCGAGTCGGACGCCGCGTCCTGGCGTCGGGTGATCGACGTCAACCTCACCGGCAGCGCGATCACCGCACGCGCCTTCCTGCCGGACCTGGTGGACACGGCGGGCTACTACCTCCAGGTCGCCTCCCTGGCCTCGATCGGCGCGTCACCGATGATGAGCGCCTACTGCGCCTCCAAGGCGGGCGTGGAGGCCTTCGCCCACTCCCTGCGGGCCGAGGTGGCGCATCAGCGTGTCGCGGTCGGCATCGCCTACCTCAACTGGACCGACACCGACATGATCCGTGACGCCGACCAGCACGCGGTGCTGCGCGAACTGCGCGGCCACATGCCGCCCCCGGCCCGCCGCGTCTACCCGGTGGAGCACGTCGCGGCCAAGCTGGTGCGGGCCGTCGAGCGCCGCCGCACGTCGGTGTACGTGCCCGGCTGGCTGCTCGCCGCCCAGCTCGGCCGGGTCGCGCTGCCGCCGGTCGTGCTGCGCGTGTCGCGCCGTGCGCTGCCCCGGCTGGCGGCCCGGGACGCCTTCCGCCCCACCGGCCTGCTCGGCGCGGGCGGCCGGGCGGACGACTCCGGCAGCACCGGCACACGCGACGGCATCGGCAGGGGCAGGTCGCCGGTCGGTTGAACCGCGGATGCCGGGGGACTCGGCACCGATCACTCCGCTACCGACGGGTGCGACACGAGGGAGGCAGAGGTGGCCGTACGCCACAGGCTCATCAAGAAGAGCCCGCGCGAGGTGTGGACCGTCCTGGCCGACGGCACCCGGTACGCGGACTGGGTCGTGGGGACGGCGTCCTCGTACCCCGTGCGCGGTCGGTGGCCGCAGGTGCACGCCGCGATCGGCTACGAGGTGCGGGTCGGGTTCTGGACCCTGCGCAACGAGTCCGTCGTCCGGGCGTGCGTCGAGGAGCGCGAGCTGGAGCTGGAAGCGATCGCGGGCCCCCTCGGCACGGCCCGTATCGCCATCGAACTGCGGCCCTGGGGCGAGTACACGCTGGTGATCATCGACGAGCATCCGCTGCAGGGGGCCGGCGGCGCCCTGCACAACGTGGCCGTGGAAGGACTCATCCAGGTGCGGCACCGGGCCATGCTCAAGCGGCTGGCCGACGTGTGCGAGGAGAACGGGACGAGCGAGTCGCGGCCCGCCCGCGCGGAGCCGAGGCCGGCATGACCGGCGTCGGCCGTGCGACACGGGACCGGGACGGGAGGCATTCATGCCGGACGCGGTAGTCGTCGGAGCCGGTCCCAACGGGCTCGTCGCCGCCAACCTCCTGGCCGACGAGGGCTGGAGCGTCGAAGTCCTGGAGGAACAGGACGAGCCCGGAGGCGCGGTCCGGCACGACCACGGGGTCGACCCGGACTTCACGAACGACCTCTTCAGCTCGTTCTACCCCCTCGCCGCCGCCTCCCCGGTCCTGTCCGGACTCCACCTGGAGCGGTACGGGCTGCGCTGGAGCCATGCGCCCCGCGTACTGGCCCACCCGCTGTCCGACGGGCGGTGCGCCGTGCTCGGACGCGACCTCGACGACACCGCCGCGTCCCTGGACGTCTTCGCCGACGGCGACGGCGACGCCTGGCGCGAACTGCACCGGGTCTGGGAACGGCTGCGCCCCGACCTGCTGGAAGCGCTGTTCACCCCCTTCCCGCCGGTCCGCGCGGGCGCCCGGCTCGCCCTGCGCCTGCGGACCGCCGGCGGGCTGCGCCTGGCCCGGTCGATGATACTGCCGGTACGGCGGCTCGGCGAGGAGGAGTTCCGCGGCGAGGGTGGCAGACTGCTGCTGGCGGGCAACGCGCTGCACGCCGACCTCGCCCCCGAGGCCGCGGGAAGCGGCGGCTTCGGCTGGCTCATGTCGATGCTGGGCCAGACGTACGGGTTTCCCGTCCCCGTCGGCGGTTCGGGCGCCCTCATCGGGGCGCTGACCCGGCGGCTGGAGGAGCACGGCGGGGTGCTCCGGTGCGGGGAGCGCGTGAGCCGCGTCGTCGTCCGGGAGGGCAGGGCCGTTGCGGTGCGCACGGCCGGTGGCGAGACGGTGTCCGCCGGCCGGGCCGTACTCGCGGACGTGTCCGCCCCCGCGCTGTACGGCGAACTGGTGGACAGCGCCGACCTGCCCCCGCAGGTGCTGGCCGATCTGCGCCGGTTCCAGTGGGACTTCGCCACCTTCAAGGTCGACTGGGCCCTCGACGGTTCCGTGCCGTGGCAGGCCCCCGGGGCCGTCGGCGCGGGGACCGTGCATCTGGCGGACGGCGTCGACGAGTTGACCCGGTTCGCGGCACAGGTCGCCATGGGACAGGTACCGGACCGGCCGTTCGCGCTGTTCGGGCAGATGACGACCGCCGACCCCACCCGGTCTCCCGAGGGCACCGAGTCGGCCTGGGCGTACACCCATGTCCCGCACCGCATCAAGGGAGACGCGGGCGACGACGGACTGACCGGGAGCTGGGACACCAGGGAGCAGGAGCTGATGGCCGACCGGGTCGAGCGGCAGGTCGAGCGTTTCGCGCCCGGGTTCCGCTCCCTGATCCGGGCCCGGCGCGTGCTGGCACCGCCCACCCTCCAGGCTCTCGACGCCAATCTGCACGGGGGTGCCATCAACGGCGGCACCACGGCCCTGCACCAGCAGCTCGTGTTCCGGCCCGTCCCGGGCACCGGGCGCCCGGAGACCCCGGTCAAGGGCCTCTACCTGGCGTCGGCCTCCGCGCATCCGGGAGGCGGGGTGCACGGGGCCCCGGGCTCCAACGCCGCCCGCGCCGCGCTGCGCAGAAACCTCCCGAACGGTCTGACGCGCGCCCAGCGTCTGCTGGCCCGCCGCGACCGCAAGGGGGACCGCAGGCCCGAACTCGGCAGCTGACCGGGGTGGTTACAGCGGCTCCGGGTCGTGGCGGAGCCAAGTGGTCAGGGCCCACCACCAGTGCAGGGTGCTCAGCGGTTCGGCCAGCGGCCCGGACGCGAGGTCGGTCAGCGGGTGCCCGGTGATCTGCTGGAGGCGGCCGAGCCGGTAGCGGACGGTGTTGGGATGGGTGAACAGGGCCGTCGCACTCTGGTCGAGACGGCGGCCGTTGTCGAGGAACGTCAGTGCGGTGACCGCGAGTTGGCGGTGGAAGGCGTCCGATTCGTCGAGGGCGCCCAGGAGTCGGGCGCTCAGGTGCGCGCCCAGGAGCGGCTGGTCGGCGAGGGCGATCTCGGCGGCGAAGTCGGTCAGCTCGTACAGGCCCTGACGCCCCTGCCGTACACCGATGTCGACGGCCCGGACGCAGAGCCGGTACAGCGGGCGGATCTCCTCCAGAGGTGCGGCCGGCGAGACCACGACCAGGGCCGACGTTCCCGCTTCCCCGATCCCGGGCATCCGTCGGCACAGGCCGGCCAGCCGTCCCTCGATCGGGCCGGACACCGCGCCGAGACCGGAGAGCCGGTCCGTGAGGAGGCGGACGGCCGCGGGGTCGCCGGCGTCCGCGACGACGCAGTGGTGCGGTCCGCCGCCCGGCCGCATCCCGGCGCCCGCCATCTCCAGGGGCGACGGCACGACTCCGCCGACCAGCAGCCTGCGGAGGACGTTCGTGCGGACCTCGGCGCTCTCGTGCGGGGTGGCCCGCTCGGCGGCCCGGTAGCCGTTGATCACATGGCGTTCGATCGCGTTGCCGTACTCGTTGAGGCGCAGGACGACGCCGAGCAGGGTGCCGTCCGGCACTCCCGCCGCCCGGCAGCGCTCGACGGTGATCTCCAGTGCCCGGCCCAGCCCGGCCTGGACTCCGCGCAGCACCGCGGTCATCGCGACACCCTGACCTGCCCGGTCGGCCCCCAGTAACAGGGCCGCTGTGAAGTCCTGTTGCTCGACCCCGTCGAAGGTGGCGAACCACTCGCCGGCGGCGCGGACCATGGCCCTCACGTGGGAGCGGCTCTCCGCCTCGGTGAGCCGGGCGACCTCGGGGGAGTGGGCGCGGGCCGCACGGACGAGTTCGCCGCACACGTCGTCGTCGACGGCCATCGTCCGCAGGATCTCGGTGACCGGTTCACGCTCGTGGACGACAGCCATGCGTCGATTCTCCCTCCGCGGCCCGCGCGTGGTCGGTCGGCGCCGCTGTCGCCGGGCCACAACGAAGCCGTCCGCACGTTGGTGTCCGGCCACTACCACATCGCTGTGACGACCTGGTTCCCTGTGGGCTACCGACGGTAACAGTGCGGCAGTCCCAGGAACATCCCCCGTAGCCCGTAGCCCGTAGCCCGTAGCCCGTAGCCCGTAGCCCCTTTCCCGTCCTGCATCTCCTCCGTCTCCTCCGGAAGGCAGTCCATGGAGAACTCACCGGCCCTGGCCGCGATCACTCGGCGCCGTGCCCTGACGGCGGCGGGCGGCGCGCTCGCCGCCACCGCCCTCGCGCAGGCCACCGCCCCTGCCTTCGCGGCCTCGGCCGCCGCCTCGGACGCGGACGCGATCGTCGTCGGAGGCGGGCTGGCCGGCCTGGTCGCCACGGCGGAACTGGCCGCGGCGGGCCGCAGGGTGCTGCTCCTCGACCAGGAACCGGCGACCAACCTCGGCGGTCAGGCGTTCTGGTCCTTCGGCGGCCTGTTCCTCGTCGACTCCGACGAACAGCGGCTGATGGGCATCAAGGACTCCCAGGAACTGGCCTGGCAGGACTGGCTGGGCACCGCCGGCTTCGACCGCGGCATCACCGAGACGTCGGGGCAGGACCACTGGGCCTACAAGTGGGCCGAGGCGTACGTGGACTTCGCGTCCGGGGAGAAACGCTCCTGGCTCGCGGGCCTGGGCGTGCAGTGGTTCCCGATCGTCGGCTGGGCGGAGCGCGGCGGCGGCCTCGCGGACGGACACGGCAACTCGGTGCCGCGCTTCCACGTCACCTGGGGCACGGGTCCCGCGGTCGTCGAACCGTTCGAGAAGAAGGTGCGGGCGGCGGTCGCGGACGGGAAGGTCACCTTCAAGTTCCGGCACCGCGTCGACGGGCTCGTGACGACCAACGGGGCCGTCACCGGTGTCCGGGGCGCCGTTCTGGAGCCGAGCGGCGCCGCCCGCGGGAAGCCCAGTTCCCGCACGGTGGTCGGCGAGTTCGAGCTGCGCGCCCCGGTCGTCATCGTCACCTCCGGTGGCATCGGCGCCAACCACGACCTCGTACGGCAGAACTGGCCGGCCCGGCTCGGCACCCCGCCCAAGACCATGATCACCGGCGTGCCGGCCCATGTGGACGGCCGGATGCTCGCGATCACCGAGAAGGCGGGCGGCCGGATCGTCAACCCCGACCGGATGTGGCACTACACCGAGGGACTCAGGAACTACGACCCCATCTGGCCGGGGCACGGCATCCGTATCCTGCCGGGCCCGTCGTCCATGTGGTTCGACGCCACCGGCAAACGGTTCAGCGCGCCGGACATGCCCGGCTACGACACCCTCCACACGCTCAAGTCGATCACCGCCTCCGGGTACGACTACTCGTGGTTCGTCACCACGCAGAAGATCATCGCCAAGGAGTTCGCGCTCTCCGGCTCCGAGCAGAACCCGGACCTGACCGAGAAGAACATCTGGAAGCTGCTCTCGCGCATCTGGCAGACGCCCGAGCCGATCGAGAAGTTCAAGAAGAACGGCGTGGACTTCATCGTCGCCACAACCCTGTCCGAACTCGTCCGCGGCATGAACAAGCTGACCGGCGACGGACTGATCGACCTGGCCGGCCTGCAGCGCCAGATCGAGGCGCGCGACCGGGAGATGGACAACCCGTACACCAAGGACCTCCAGGTCATGGGCATCCGCAACGCCCTTTCCTACCCCGGGGACAGCATCAGCCGGACGGCGGCGGCGCACAAGATCCTGGACTCAAGTGCCGGTCCGTTGATCGCCGTTCGCCTCAACATCCTCACCCGCAAGACCCTCGGCGGCCTCCAGACCGACCTCTCCGGCCGGGTCCTGAACGCGGCCGGCACACCGGTGCCCGGCCTGTACGCGGCCGGGGAGGTCGCCGGGTTCGGCGGGGGCGGCGTCCACGGCTACCGGTCCCTTGAGGGAACGTTCCTGGGCGGGTGCCTCTTCTCCGGACGGGCGGCGGGGCGGGCCGCCGCGGCGGTGACGGGAACCTGAGCCGGGGCCCGGCCCGGCACCGGCCCGACCCGGCTCCGGCCTGGCTCCGGCCTGGTCCGCCCCCGGCCCGACCTTAAAAAAGTTGCCCGGTGACCGCTCAGTTCCTGGCCCCGCTCCGGTCTGACTCCATGTAAGGCCAACCACCCAGGAATTGCCGACAGGAGACTCTGCCATGAGCGTCATCGCGTCCCGGAACCAGTCCTTCGCCCAGTCCCTCGGCACGCGTCCCGTGTGGCAGGTCGGCGCCCTCGCGGTAATCGCCGGAGCGCTGGTGACCGAGGCCTTCGCTCTCGTCGCCCGCGGCGCCGGTGTGCCGATGGAGGCGGCCGGCCCCGGGGCGACGGAGGCCGCCGAGATTCCGGTGGGCGGCTTCGCCATGGGCGTGCTGTTCTGGTCGGTCGTCGGGGTCGTCCTGGCGATGGCTCTCGCCCGCTGGGCCGGGCGGCCCGCCCGTACCTTCGTGGTGATCACCGTCGCACTGACCGCGCTGTCCCTGGCGGGCCCGGCCGTCGCCCCGCACACCGCCACGTCCACGCAGATCGTGCTGGCCGTGTCCCATCTGGTGGCCGCGGCCGTCGTCATCCCGCCGCTGGCGGGGCGGCTCGCCCGCGGGCGAGCCTGACCGGCGCGCCTGAGAGGCGCGTCTGAGGGGCGCGGGGGACTGCGCGGCCGGCCACCATCGGCC
>NZ_JBHXTO010000113.1:0-31132 GCF_042677425.1 Streptomyces sp. NPDC127119
TACCAGGGGTTGACCGTGAAGGCGATCAGCATCGGCAGGGCGCCCGCGAGATACGTACCGATCGTGGGGATGAACTGCGAGACCAGTCCCACCCACACGGCGAGCACCGGCGCGTAGTCCACGCCGAGGAACTCCAGCAGGACGTAGTGCGCCAGGCCGGAGATGAGCGCCATCAGGCCGCGCGAGTAGAGGTACCCGCCGGTCTTGTTGACGGCGATCTCCCACGCGCGCAGGACCTCCGCCTGCCGGGACGGAGGCAGTACCGAGCACAGCGCGCGCCGCAGCCGCGGGCCGTCGGCGGCGAAGTAGAACGCGAACAGGGTGATCGTCAGGAGTTGGAAGAGGCCGCCCAGCACCTGTGCGGACACGTCCAGGACGCCGGTGGCGCTGTTCTGCACGTACTTCTGGAGCCAGGCGGAGCGCAGCAGGCTGTCCTGGATGTCGACGCGGCTGAGCTCGGTGTGGAAGGTGGTGTTGATCCAGCTGATCACCGAGTCGACGTACTTCGGGAAGTCCTCGACGATGTCGATGATCTGCCCGGCGAGCATCGAGCCGAGCAGCGTGATGAAGCCCGCGCTCACGATCATCGTGACGAGGAACACGAGGCCGGTGGCCAGCCCCCTGCGCATGCCGAACGAGGACATCCAGCTCACCGCGGGCTCTATGGCGAGGGCCAGGAAGAACGCGATCAGGATGTTGATCAGCAGCCCGGTCAGCTGGTGAAAGGCCCAACTGCCCAGCTGGAAACAGGCGATGAGGGCAAGGGCGAGCACCATGGCCCGCGGCAACCAGCGCGGCATGCGACCGCCCCCCTCGGCCACGCCTCCGGCCGGGGGCCTGGGAGGTGTCGTGCCGAGCGGTGATGCGTGCTGTCCGACCTGCGCGGTCTCATCTGTCGATGCCACGGGCCAAGTCTCGCCCACGCCACAGGCAATCGACCCCACTCCCCCGGATCTTCGTGAGCGCTCAGCGCGATTCGTGGGGAACGTTCACCGCAGTACACACCGCGCGCCACACGTCCTTCGCCTCCCAGCCCGCGTCCAGCGCCTGCTGCACCGTACGCCCGCCGAGTTCCGACATCACATGATCGCGCGCGAAGGTGTCGGCGTACTCCGTACCGAAGTGATCCGACATCCGCTCCCAGAAGACCGTCAACCGCATGAATCCATTATCCCGCCCCTGAGGGTGGGCCCGAGCCGGGACCGCTTGCCGAGAACGCTTTCCGTCCTACGGTCTGACCCATGGCCGAAACAGGAGCATCCCCACTCCCCCCGACGCCCCCGGCGCACACTCCCGTCGCGCGCGCCGAGCATTTCGTCTGGCTCACCGCGCGCGTGCTGGAGCAGCGGCGTTTCGCGTACCACTTCCTGGGCGGCGGCGCGGACGCGGTCGAGACCGCGCTGTCCGCCTACCGCAACGAGGACGACGGGTACGGCCACGCGCTGGAACCCGATCTGCGCGGCCCGGTCAGCCAGCCCCTGCACGTCGGGCACGCGCTGCGCGTCCTGGACTCGATCGGGCGCTGCGGCGGACAGCGGGTGGAACGCGTCTGCCGCTATCTGACCTCCGTGTCGACGCAGGACGGCGCGCTCCCGGCGATCCGCCCCAGCCAGCGGGGCTATCCGGCGGCCCCCTTCGTCCTGATCGTGGACGACCCGCCCAGCGAACTGCTCGCCACCGGCCCCGTGGTGGGCCTGCTGCACCGCAACGAGGTGTGGCACGCCTGGCTGTTCCGGGCCACCGACTTCTGCTGGCAGGCGGTGGAGTCCCTGGAGAAGACACATCCGTACGAGGTCGAGGCCGCCGTGGCCTTCCTGGACCACGCCCCCGACCGTCCGCGCGCGGAGGCGGCCGCCGACCGGCTCGGCCGTCTGGTGCGCGAACAACGACTCGCGGTGCTGGACCCGGAGCACCTCGACGCGTTCCCTGTGGCACCCGGTTACGCACCCGGGGAACACCACCTGCCGCACGACTACGCAAAGACACCGGGCTCCCTCGCGCGCGCCTGGTTCACCGACGAGGAGATGACCCGCTCCCTGGGCTTCCTGAGAACGCAGCAACAGGAGGACGGCGGCTGGCCGATCCGCTGGCGCCAGTGGGCTCCGGGTGCAGCCCTGGAGGCCCGCCCCATGGTCACGATCGAGGCACTACGCACCCTGAGGGCATACGGCCTACCCACCAGCTGACGCCCCCTCAACCAGTCACGACCCGCACTCCTGCCGTGACCAGCACAGCCGCAGCGACGACCACCAGGAAGGGGGCACGCAGCAACAGGGCCACGGCGGCCGCGGCAAGCCCCGCGGCCTTCGCGTCCAGCACCAGGAGACGGCCGTCGGCGAAGGTCTGCTGTGCGGTCAGGGCGGCCAACAGGGCGACGGGCAACAGAGCGGCCAGCCGCTGCACGAGCGGCCGCTCCAGAGCACCCGCGGGAATCATCAACCCGATGAGTTTCGCCGCATAACAACCGACAGCGGTCACACAGATGGCGATCCAGACGCTCAACGCTTCTCCCCCGCCCGTTCACGCCCACCAGGGGAGTCCGTACGCGCCCCACGGCGCCCATGGACCCAAAGCGCCACCGGGGCGGCCAGCGCAGCCACCAGCACGGGAACGCCGGCAGGCAGCACGGGCAGCAGCCCAAGCCCCAGAACGACCGCACAGCCCGCGACAACACGCTCCAAAGGCGTCCTGACCATAGGCGCGAGCAGCGCCAGAAAAACGGCCGGCCCCGCCGCGTCGAGACCCCAGGCATCAATATCACCAATGGCCTCGGCGCCCAGCGCGCCCAGCAGTGTGGTGAGGTTCCACAGCACGTAGAGGGACAGCCCGGTGACGGTGAACCCGATCCGCACGCTGCGCCGCGTGGGCTGGGCGAGAGCCACGGCCGTGGTCTCGTCGATGACCCACTGGGCGGCGAACGGCCGCACCGCGCGCGGGAGGGCCAGCAACTGCGACAGCCGCAGTCCGTAGAAGGCGTTGCGCACCCCGAGGAAGAACGCACCCGCCGCGGCAGCGAACGGATTGCCCCCGCCGGCCAGCGCCCCCACGAGGGCGAACTGCGAGGCACCGGTGAACACCAGAAGACTGAGAGCACAGGTCTGCAGGACGGTGAGCCCACTACCCGCCGAGGTCACCCCGAAGGCGAACCCGGAAAGCCCGACGGCCACCCCGACCCCGAGCGCATCCCGCACAACGGCGGCATCAGCCTTCCCACCGCCACCACCAGGCACACCCGCCCTAGTACCTCTCCCATCTCTTCCGTCTGCTACATCTGCGGAAACTGCTGTTTCTTCTGCCACGCCTGGGACGGTAGGCGGGCCCCCTCCGACGAATCTTGTACGTTCTTGCGCTCACGCTGATAGGCCCCCGGCGGCACACCCACGATCCGGGTGAAATGCCGACTGAGGTGCGACTGATCGGTGAATCCCACGGTCAGCGCCACCTCGGCAGGCACGATCCCCGCGTCCAGAAGCCGACGCGCGCGCCGCACGCGAACATCGGTGAGCCACGCATGGGGCGGCATCCCATAGGCGTCCCGAAAGGCACGCAGCAACGCGAAGGAACTGGTCCCCAGATCCCCGGCGAGCCGTTCCAGCGTGGGAGGCCGCACGATCCGCTCTTCGAGAACCGCACGCGCGCGTGCGGCCACCCGGGCCCCCGCGGTCCGCGGTACCCGCTGCGGCAGCGTTCCCCCGTTGACCCGCAACAGCCGAGTCACGGCAACCCGCAACAAGGTGTCGGCGGCCAGCGCATTGCCCTCGTCGGCGGCACGCAACACCTGATGCACCAGCCCCACGGTGTACGGATCGTCGACGACCGGACTCATGAAACCGGGCGCACCACGAAGAACGGTGGTCTCGGCGGCGATCTCCGCCACCAGCTCGGGCGACGGATAGACAGCCCCGTACCGCCACCCCTCGGGAACACCGGCGCGCCCCGTGTGCGGGGTATCGGGATTGACCAGCGCGAGCGCCCCGGCCCCGGCGTACTGATCGGCCCCACCGTGATGGAAGACCTCCACCCCGTCCGAGATGGCGGCGATGACGAAGTTCTCATGCGTATGCCGCACAAAGGTCTTCCGAACATACCGAGCACGCAGCAGATCGACACCGGGCAACTCCGCGTACTGCCAGTGCCGAGCCAGCTCCCGCCCCACACCCGCCATACCCCCATCCTCCCCCAAAACCCCACCAAGCCGCACAGCCCCTCCAGCCACCACCCCCACCACCCCCTGCCTCTGCCTCTGCCGCCTGGCTGTCTGCCCGCAGACGCCCGACGGCCGCGGTGGGGCCGGTCCGGGGGTATCCGCCCGCAGCGGCTGGCGCACAACCGCAGCACTTCAAAACTCCCAACCTCGCGCCAGACCGAGGACGGATACCCCCGGACCGGCCCCGCCCCACCGAACAGGCAAGCGCACCCACGACCCACAGCAAGCACACCCCTCCGCCGCAGGTCAGCCCCATTGTCAGTGCCCGGGTGCAGGATGGACGCATGGTCAGCCACGCACACCGAGCCCTGGACGGCTTCTCCCCCGCGACCCGCGCCTGGTTCACGGGGGCCTTCTCCGCGCCCACCGACGCCCAGGCCGGCGCGTGGAAGGCCATCGGCGAGGGCTCGGACGTGCTGGTGGTGGCCCCGACCGGCTCCGGCAAGACCCTGGCCGCATTCCTCGCCGCCCTGGACCAGCTGGCCTCGACCCCACCCCCCGCCGACCCCAAAAAACGCTGCCGAGTCCTCTACGTCTCTCCGCTAAAAGCCCTGGCGGTGGACGTAGAGCGCAACCTCCGCAGCCCCCTGACCGGCATCCGCCAGGAAGCCGTCCGCCTGGGCCACCCCGAGCCCGAGGTGAAGGTCGGCATCCGCTCCGGCGACACCCCACCCGCCGAGCGCCGCACACTGGCCACCCGCCCCCCGGACATCCTGATCACGACTCCCGAATCACTGTTCCTGATGCTCACATCGGCCACGCGCGAGGCGCTGACGGGCATCGAGACAGTGATTTTGGACGAGGTGCACGCAGTCGCGGGCACCAAGCGCGGCGCCCACCTGGCCCTGACCCTGGAGCGGCTGGACGAACTACTGCCGAAGCCGACCCGCCGGATCGGCCTGTCCGCCACGGTCCGCCCGGTGGACGAGGTCGCCCGCTATCTCTCCCCGCACCGCAAGGTGGAGATCGTCCAACCCCCTTCAGGCAAGGAATTCGACCTCTCCGTGGTCGTGCCCGTAGAGGACCTGGGCGAGCTGGGCGGCTCCCCGGTCGCCGACTCCAACGAAGGCGCCGAGAAACCCTCCATCTGGCCGCACGTAGAGGAAAGGATCGCCGACCTGGTCCAGTCCCACCGCTCGACGATCGTCTTCGCGAACTCCCGCCGCCTCGCGGAGCGCCTCTGCAACCGGCTGAACGAGATCGCGTACGAGCGGGCGACGGGCGAACCGCTGGAGGAGCACCACTCCCCCGCCGAACTCATGGGCGGCTCAGGCGCCTCCCAGGGCGCCCCGCAGGTCATCGCCCGCGCCCACCACGGCTCGGTCTCCAAGGAACAGCGCGCCCTGGTCGAGGAGGACCTCAAGGCGGGCCGCCTCCCCGCGGTGGTGGCCACCTCCAGCCTTGAGCTGGGCATCGACATGGGAGCGGTGGACCTGGTCATCCAAGTGGAGTCCCCGCCCTCAGTGGCATCGGGCCTCCAGCGCGTGGGCCGCGCAGGCCACCAGGTAGGCGCGGTCTCCACAGGCGTGGTCTTCCCCAAGTACCGGGGCGACCTCGTACAGGCCGCAGTGGTCACCGAACGCATGCGCACCGGCGCCATCGAATCCCTCCGCGTCCCCGCGAACCCCCTGGACGTACTGGCCCAGCAGATCGTCGCGATGACGGCGCTCGACACCTGGCAGTACGACGACATCCTCGCCACGGTCCGCAGGGCGGCGCCGTTCGCCTCACTCCCCGAGTCGGCGTTCACGGCGGTCCTGGACATGCTCGCGGGCCGCTACCCGTCGGACGCCTTCGCGGAACTGCGCCCCCGCGTCGTGTGGGACCGAGTAGCCGGCACGATCACAGGCCGCCCCGGCGCCCAGCGCCTGGCCGTCACCTCCGGAGGCACGATCCCGGACCGCGGCCTCTTCGGAGTGTTCCTCGCCGGCTCCGACCCGAAGAAGGGCGGCGGCCGGGTGGGCGAACTGGACGAGGAGATGGTCTACGAGTCCCGAGTCGGCGATGTCTTCACCCTGGGCACCAGCTCCTGGCGCATCGAGGACATCACCCGCGACCGCGTCCTGGTCTCCCCCGCGCCAGGTGTACCGGGCAGGCTCCCGTTCTGGAAGGGCGACCAGCTCGGACGCCCGCTCGAACTGGGCCGCGCGCTGGGCGCATTCCTCCGCGAGGTCGGCTCGATGCCCAAGGACGACGCCCGGCTGCGGCTCCTCACCGCGGGCCTGGACGCCTGGGCCGCGGACAACGTCCTCTCCTACCTGGCCGAACAGCGGGAGGCCTGCGGCCACATCCCGGACGACCGCACCATCGTCGTCGAGCGGTTCCGCGACGAGCTGGGCGACTGGCGGGTCGTCGTGCACTCCCCCTTCGGCGCACAGGTCCACGCCCCCTGGGCGCTCGCGCTCGGCGCCCGTCTCTCCGAGCGGTACGGCATGGACGCCCAGGTCATGCACGCCGACGACGGCATCGTGCTGCGCCTCCCGGACGCCGACCTGATGAGCCTGGACCTACTGGACCAGGAGCCCGTGAAGCTGGGCTCGGAGTACGACGCCGAGCAGGCCCCCGTGGGCGCGGCGGACATCGCGTTCGACAAGGGCGAGGTCAACCAGATCGTCACGGACCAGGTCGGCGGCTCGGCCCTGTTCGCCTCCCGCTTCCGTGAGTGCGCGGCCCGCGCCCTGCTGCTGCCGCGCCGCAGCCCGGGCAAGCGCACCCCCCTGTGGCAGCAGCGCCAGCGCGCCGCCCAACTGCTCCAGGTGGCCAGCGAGTTCGGCTCCTTCCCGATCGTCCTGGAAGCGGTCCGCGAATGCCTCCAGGACGTCTTCGACGTACCGGGCCTCGTCGAGCTGATGGGCGACCTGGAGTCCCGCAAGGTCAGGCTCGTCGAGGTCACGACCCCGGAGCCGTCCCCGTTCGCCCGCTCCCTGCTGTTCGGTTACGTCGCCCAGTTCCTGTACGAGGGCGACTCGCCCCTGGCCGAGCGGCGCGCGGCGGCCCTGTCGCTGGACTCACGTCTGCTCGCCGAACTGCTCGGCCAGGCGGAGCTGCGCGAGCTCCTGGACGCGGACGTCCTGACCGAGCTGGAGCGCGAGCTGCAGTGGCTGACCGAGGACCGCCGGATCAAGGACGCCGAGGGCGTCGCGGACCGGCTGCGGATGCTCGGCCCGATGACCGGGACCGAGCTGTCCGAGCGCGGAGCGGATCCGCAGTGGGCCCGTGACCTGGCCGCGGCCCGCCGCGTCATCCAGGTGAGGATCGCCGGGGCGGACCACTGGGCGACCATCGAGGACGCGGGCCGGCTGCGCGACGCGCTCGGCACCGCGCTGCCCGTCGGCGTCCCCGAGGCCTTCACCGAGCCGGTCAAGGACCCGCTCGGCGATCTCCTCGCCCGGTACGCGCGCACGCACGGCCCCTTCACCTCGACGGCGGCGGCAGCACGCTTCGGTCTCGGTGTAGCGGTCACCGAGGGGGTCCTGCAGCGGCTCGCGGGAAGCGGTCGGGTCGTACAGGGCGAGTTCCATCCGGCGGGGATCGGCCAGGAGTGGTGTGACGCGGCGGTGCTGCGCAGACTGCGGCGCCGTTCGCTCGCCGCGCTGCGCCACGAGCTGGAGCCGGTGCCGCCCGCCGCACTGGCGCAGTTCCTGCCGCAGTGGCAGCACCTGGGCAGCGGGCACGGCCTGCGCGGCCTCGACGGACTCGTACGTGCGGTGGAGCAGTTGCAGGGCACCTCGGTACCGGCGTCCGCGCTGGAGAAGCTGGTCCTGCCGTCCCGCGTCTCGCACTACGCCCCCGCGATGCTCGACGAGCTGACGGCCGCGGGGGAGGTGGTCTGGGCCGGTGCCGGCGCACTGGCGGGCAAGGACGGCTGGGTCTCCCTGTATCTGTCGGACGCGGCACCGCTCCTCCTCCCCGCCCCGCATCCCCTGGAGCTGACAGCACTCCACGAGTCGGTCCTGAACGCCCTCTCCGGCGGTTACGGCCTCTTCTTCCGCCAGATCACCGACCAGGTCCGGGCCACCACGCACCCGGGGGCCACCGATCCCCAGCTGGCGGACGCGGTCTGGGACCTGGCATGGTCGGGCCGCCTGACGAACGACACGCTCGGCCCGATGCGCTCCCTGCTGGGTTCGGGCCGCACCGCGGGCTCCACCGCGCACCGCGCGAAGCGCACGATGCCCCGAGGGAGGTACGGAAGCCTGACGGCCGCCGCGCGGCCCACCTCGCGTACGGGGCCGCCGACCGTGGCGGGCCGCTGGTCGCTGCTGCCCGACCTGGAGCCCGACGCCACCGTGCGCGCCCACGCGCTGGCCCGCACCCTGCTGGACCGGCACGGTGTGGTCACCCGGGGCGCGGTCGCCGCGGAGGGAGTGGAAGGCGGCTTCTCCGCCGTCTACCGCGTCCTGTCGGTCTTCGAGGAGAGCGGCCAGGCGCGCCGGGGTTATGTGGTGGAGGGGCTGGGGGCCGCGCAGTTCGCGATGGACGGCGCGGTGGACCGGCTACGTGCGGCGGCCACGGCACGCGAGCGGGGCGAGTCACTGCCGGAGCCCGCTTTCCCGGGTGCTCCGGCGCTGAACCACTCCGGCGCGCCCACCCCGAACCCCTTCGACGGCTCCGCCGGGCACCCGGACCCCTTCGACGGCAACCTGGACTTCCTGTCCACCGACGTGTCCGCGGCCAACGACCCGTACTCCTTGAACGGCGGCTCCGAACGCCCCTCAGGCTCCCGCCCAGGCTCCTCGGCATCCAGGTCCACTCCACCCGGTGCGTCAGCACCCGGCGCCGGGCGAGGTTACGCGTCTCCCTACGCCGACTCCCCCCGTTCGGCCCCGCAGGCGTTCCCCGGCGGCCCTTCCTCCCGCACCCGTGCGAGCAGCACGAACCGCGCCATCGTGCTGGCCGCCGCCGACCCCGCGAACGCCTACGGCGCGGCCCTCCCGTGGCCCGAGCCTCCCACCGGCGCCGGCCACAAGCCAGGCCGCAAAGCAGGCTCCCTGGTCGTGCTGGTGGACGGCGAGCTGACTCTCTACATGGAGCGAGGCGGCAAGACGCTCCTGGCCTGGCCCGCCGCCCCGGACGAGGCGACCCTGCACGACGCCCGTCTGCGCACGGCCGCCGAGGCACTCGCCGCGTCGGCCGGCGCGGGTTCCCTCGGCACGGTCACCGTGGAGCGGGTCAACGGCGCCTCCGCGCTGACGTCGGAGTTCGGCACCCTCCTGGAGGGAGCAGGTTTCCACGCGACCCCACGAGGCCTGCGCCTACGCGCTTAGAACCACCCACTAGAACCACCCACCACCCGGACACGCCACCCGCCCAGCCCATCCCCGACTCGTCCCCATCGGGACGGCCAACCCACCCCCAGACCACCATCCCCAAGCCGCCGCCCGCCACGCAGCGCGCACCCCGCGCCCCGCACCACCCACCCGACGCCCCCACCCACCCCATGCCACCCTGGATCCCATGCCCGAAGGAGACACCGTCTGGCAGGCCACCCGGCGCCTGCACAACGCCCTCGCGGGCCACGTGCTGACCGTTTCCGATCTCCGGGTCCCCAAGTACGCCCTGACCGACCTCACCGGACGCACGGTCCTGAGCGTCGTCCCGCGCGGGAAGCACCTGCTCACCCGCGTCGAGGGCGGCCTCACCCTCCACTCGCACCTGCGCATGGACGGTTCCTGGAAGATCCACGCCCCCGGCGAGCGCTGGCGCGGCGGCCCCGCTCACCAGATCCGCGCGATTCTCGGCACCGAGGAACGCACAGCGGTCGGCTACCGGCTCCCCGTCCTGGAACTGCTCCACACCGCCGACGAGGACCGCGCGGTCGGCCATCTCGGCCCCGACCTCCTGGGCCCCGACTGGGATCCCGACAAGGCCTTGGCGAACCTCCTCGGCGACCCCGACCGCGCCCTCGGCGAAGCCCTCCTGGACCAGCGCAATCTCGCGGGCGTCGGCAACGTCTTCAAGAGCGAGATCTGCTTCCTGCTGCGCGTCACCCCCTGGCTCCCCGTCGGCGCGCTCCCCACCGAGTACGCCGCCCACCTGCCGACGGTCTCCAAGAAGCTCCTGGAGTACAACCGCGAGCGCCCCACCCGTGTCACCACCGGCCGCAGTGACCAGACCCTGTTCGTCTACGGCCGCGCGGGCCGCCCCTGTCTGCGCTGCGGCACCCGGATCCGCGTGGCGAACCAGGGTGACGGCTCCCGCGATCGCCCCACGTACTGGTGCCCGTCGTGCCAACCGGGCCCGTACCCACAGCCCGGCCAACGGTGAGGTCGTACACAGTTCCCAACGCCCCGCCGGGCCCGCCCCACCCTGCTCCGCTCCGCCCCGCCAGGTGAGACCGGCCCCTCACAAACCACCCCGCAAGACCAATTGACGACCCGTCAGATCGCTCGTACGGTCCCTGCATGCCCGTCACGGCGTACGACCTCACCGGACGCACCGCTTTCGTCACCGGCGCGGCGAGCGGCATCGGCCGCGCCTGCGCCGTGCTGCTCGCGGAGGCGGGTGCGACCGTCCACTGCGCGGACCTGGACACTCAAGGCCTGGACGAGACGGCGGCCCTGATCAAGGACGCGGGCGGTACGGCCCGTACCCACCCCCTCGATGTCACCGACCGCGCCAGGCTCGACGAGGCGGTCGCGACCTGCGCGCGCCTGGACGTCATGGCCGCCGTCGCGGGGATCATGCACAGCAGCCCGGTCCTGGAGACCCGCGACGAGGACCTCGACCGGGTCCTGGCGGTCAACTTCAAGGGCGTCCTGTACGCCTGCCAGGCGGCGGCCCGTTCGATGCTGACCTCCAGGACACCCGGCAGCATCATCACGATGGCGTCGGGGGCCGTGGACACCGGCGGGCCGGGGCTGCTCTGCTACGGAGCCGCGAAGGCGGCGGTCGTGCAGCTGACGAAGACCCTGGCGACGGAGATGGGCCCGCACGGCATCCGGGTCAACGCGGTCGCGCCGGGCTGGATCCGTACGCCCATGACCGACCGCCACGACGACGAGGCTCAGACGCGGACGGAGGCGTTCATGTCACGGATGTCGCCACTGGGCCGGGTCGGCGAGCCCGAGGACATCGCCCACGCGGTCCTGCACCTCGCATCCGGCGCCTCGGCCTTCACGACGGGCCAGATCCTCCGCCCGAACGGTGGCGTGGCGATGCCTTGGTGAAAACAAAACAACAACCCGCACCACCACCCCCCGCAGACACCACTGCTCCCTCAGACACCACTGCCCCACAAGCACCACAAGCACTACAAGCCCAGCAGGCACCACAAACCCAGCGGGCACTACAAACCCATCAAGCACCTCAAAAAGGCTCCCCCCGCTCCACCAACGGCCCACGCCACCTCCGCCAAGCCCCGGAAGCCCGCCGCATCCACTGGTCGGACCCGGCCGCCCCCACGGCCCGCCCCTTGGGTACGCAGTGCACCGGAAGCAGGCTCAGCCCCCACCCGCCGGCCGCGACCGCACCCTCCAGCACACCGGCGTCCGCGGCGAAGGCCAGCCGTATCACCGCCCACCACCACAGCCCTCCTGCACCCAGGGCAAGCCCCCACCTGGCTATTCGCCCGACCCGCCCCGTCCGTTTCATCCGCCCAGTCATGGCACCGCCTCCAGCGCGACGCTAGACCGCCGCGTTTCCCTCTCGACAGGGCGCACCAGCACTACGGGAGCGCACCGGGCGCACCAACGGCTCCCGCCCCACCGCGGCACGCCCCGGACATGAACAACCCCGCCGCTACCCGTTCTCCGCCTGGAACATCCAGTGGTGCTTCTCAAGGTCCGCGGTGATCTGGATGAAGATGTCCTGGCTCACCGGGTCCGCCTCCCCTGTGGCCCCCACCCGCTGCCGCATCCGCGCGATGACGGCTCCGAGGGCGTCCACGAGGGTTCCGACCGCGTCGGTGTCCTTCACCCATCCGTCCTTCACGGGCCCGATCCCGCTGCTGTGCGCGACGGTCGCGGCGCGTCCGTCCGGGGAGACACCGAGCGTGGAGGCACGTTCCGCCACGGTGTCGGAGTGCAGCCGGGCGGTGTCGACGACCTCGTCGAGCTGGAGGTGGACGGACCGGAAGCGCGGGCCGACCACGTTCCAGTGGATCTGCTTCGCCACGAGCGACAGATCCACCAGGTCGACCAGAGCGCCCTGCAGCGCCTCGGACACGGTCTTCAGGTCGGCATCGGACAGCGGGCTCTTCACGACGTACATCGACATCCTCCGGTCAGCAGCACCCCCGGGCCTTGCCCCCGCCCTCCACCATCGCCGCCCCGGCCGATACCGGCAAACGCGACAAACCTCACTCCCCCAGGAAGCCGCGCCCCTGACTCAACGCAAAAACCCCGACCGCACTCCCCCGGATCTCTCCGGAGAAGCCCCGGCCGGGGCTCTCACACAGTTCTTCTCAGTGCTGCCGATCTGCGCTGTGCACGGCGCGTTCCCAGCTCACAGGCGTGAGCCGATGGGCGTCACGCGGCGACGACGTCGACCGCCTCCGCAGGCGCCTTGATGGTCACCCGTTCCGGCGGCACACTGCTCACCGAGACGGAGTTGAGCCTCGGGCGTACCGGTGTGGGTACAGGCTCGGTGGCCGCTGCCGACTGGGCCAGCTCGGCCAGAGCGAGTTCGTCGCTCACTTCCCGCATGAGCTCGGACATCCGTACGTCCAGCGCGTCGCAGATCGCGGAGAGCAGTTCCGAGGAAGCCTCTTTCTGCCCCCGCTCCACCTCGGAGAGATAGCCGAGTGAAACTCGGGCGGACGAGGAGACTTCGCGCAGAGTACGGCCCTGGCGCTGGCGCTGCCGACGCAGCACGTCACCAAGCAGGCGACGGAGCAGAATCATCGGTGGCTCCCTCCTCGGTCCGCATAGCCGCATCCTTCTCGCCCCACCGTACCGCCTTGCGCCGCGGCCGTGCGGGGAGCGATGTCGTGTTCACTCAGGGCTGCAAACATCAAAACCCCCCGTTCTGTTCCGTATCCTGTGCCCGATCATTCCCAGGGTGTTCGCTCACAAGCCGCTCCAGAAGCAGGGCGAGCACGCTCCGTACACTCTCCATACGGATTTCCGTCCGGGAGCCGTTCAACCGCAGCGCGGACACTTTCCCGCCAAGAGCGCGTTCATGCGTCGCGTCGGACGGCCCGTCCACGGCGATGAAAACCGTGCCGACCGGCTGCCCGTCCTGGGGCTCCGGGCCGGCGACTCCGGTGGTCGATATTCCCCAGTCCGCGCCGAGCACCTTGCGTGCGCCGGCCGCCATCTGGGCCGCTACCTGCGGATCCACCGCTCCGCGCTGATCCAGCAGAGTGGCGTCGACGCCCAGTACGTCACGCTTGAGGTCGGTGGCGTACGCGGTCACCGAGCCGCGGAAGGCCTTGGAGGCCCCGGGCACCGACGCGAGTTCCGCAGCCACCAGACCGCCGGTCAGCGACTCCGCGACAGCAAGGGTTTCGCCCCTCACCGTGAGTAGTCGCAGCACTTCGGCGGCCGTGGACGTCACGCTTCCGCCTCCTCGGCGGCGGCCTTCCGCTCGGCCATTCCCTCGCGCCGCAGCACAATGGCCTGTCTCACATAGTCGGCTCCGGTGACGACGGTCAGGGCGACCGCCCCGGCCATCACCCAGAACCTCAGGGTCGCCAGCGGCCCCGTCAGCGCCAGGACGTACATGCCGACGGCGATGCCCTGTGTCAGTGTCTTCAGCTTGCCGCCGCGGCTGGCCGGGATCACGCCGTAGCGGATCACCCAGAAGCGCAGCAGGGTGATCCCGAGCTCCCGTCCGAGGATCACCGCCGTCACCCACCACGGCAGGTCGCCGAGGTAGGAGAGACAGATCAGCGCCGCTCCCATGATCGCCTTGTCGGCGATCGGGTCGGCGATCTTCCCGAAGTCGGTGACGAGGTTGTACGTCCGGGCGAGATGTCCGTCGAAGACGTCCGTGATCATGGCGACGGCGAAAGCCGCCCAGGCCCAGGCCCGCCATACGGGGTCGTATCCCCCGTCGGCGAGCATCAGTGCCACGAAGCCCGGTACGAGTACGAGCCGGAGCATGGTGAGCAGATTGGCGACGTTCCACACGCTGGCCTGGTTGACGGCCGCGTCGATCAGCTTGCCGCCGCGCGGCGTCTTCGGACCCTGGGCACCCGATACACCCGTACCGGAGACGCCCGTGCCGGATACGCCCGCACCCGAAGCGTTCGTACCGGAGACTCCCGGACCGGTGGTTCCCGTACCGGAGGTTCCCGCGCCAGGGGCGCCGGGAGCACCGGCGGCACCGCGTGTACCGGGCGCACCGGAGCCGCCCGCCGCAGGTGCCGGGACTCCGGTCATCTGGCCGCCTCCTCAGTACACACGAGCGAGCCCGGGAGCGGCTCGGCCACCAGGTCGACACCTTCCGTACCGACCACCTTCGCCTCGACCATACGGCCGACGGTCAGTCCTTCGCCGCTCGTGAACACCACCTGGCCGTCGGTCTCGGGCGCCTGGTGCGCGGCGCGGCCGTACGCGGGCTCGTCCTCCGTGGCCGAGCCGAGGGACTCGACCAGCACCTGGAGGGTCTCGCCGACGCGCTCCTCCGCCCGCTGGGAGACCAGCTCCTCGGCGAGCCGGGACACGCGCGCGAGCCGCTCGGCGACGACGTCCTCGTCCAGCTTGTTCTCGTACGTGGCCGCTTCGGTGCCGTCCTCGTCGGAGTACCCGAAGACACCGATGGCGTCGAGGCGCGCGGCGGTCAGGAAGCGCTCCAGCTCCGCCAGGTCGTCCGCGGTCTCGCCGGGGAAGCCCACGATGAAGTTCGACCGCACGCCGGCCTGCGGGGCCTTGGAGCGGATCGTGTCGAGGAGTCCCAGGAACTGCTCGGTGTTCCCGAAGCGCCGCATCGCGCGCAGCACCCCGGGGGCGGAGTGCTGGAAGGACAGGTCGAAGTAGGGGGCGATGTTCGGCGTGGAGGTCAGTACGTCGATGAGTCCGGGGCGCATCTCGGCCGGCTGGAGGTAGCTGACCCGCACCCGCTCGATGCCCTCGACCTCGGCGAGCTCGGGCAGCAGCGTCTCCAGGAGGCGGATGTCGCCGAGGTCCTTGCCGTACGACGTGTTGTTCTCGGAGACCAGCATGACCTCCTTCACACCCTGCTCGGCGAGCCAGCGCGTCTCTCCCAGGACGTCACTGGGGCGGCGCGAGATGAAGGAGCCGCGGAAGGACGGGATGGCGCAGAAGGAGCAGCGCCGGTCGCAGCCGGAGGCGAGCTTCACGGAAGCCACCGGGGAGCCGTCGAGCCGCCGGCGCAGGGGCGCACGGGGGCCCGACTCCGGGGCGAGTCCTTCGGGGAGGTCGGCGGGGCCGTGTCCCGGAAGGGCGACCTCCGCTCCGGCGTCCTGCCGCTCGGCGGGGCTGATCGGCAGCAGCTTGCGCCGGTCGCGCGGGGTGTGGGCGGCGTGGATCCCGCCGTTCAGGATGGTCTGGAGCCGGTCGGAGATGTCGGCGTAGTCGTCGAAGCCGAGTACGCCGTCGGCCTCGGGAAGGGCCTCGGCCAGTTCCTTGCCGTACCGCTCGGCCATGCAGCCGACGGCGACGACCGCCTGGGTTCTGCCATGACCCTTGAGGTCATTGGCTTCCAGGAGGGCGTCGACGGAGTCCTTCTTGGCGGCTTCGACGAAGCCGCAGGTGTTGACGACGGCGACGTCCGCGTTCTCGGCGTCCTCCACGAGGTGCCAGCCGTCCGCCTCCAAGCGGCCTGCGAGCTCCTCCGAGTCCACCTCGTTACGGGCGCAGCCAAGGGTGACGAGTGCGACGGTACGGCGTTCAGGCATGGGCTCAAGACTACTTCGTCCCACTGACAGCCCACGTCGACGGGGTTGGCCGATCTTGGCCAACCCCGTTCCCGCCTGCCCGAGAGGCCGGGCGGATGTGCGAACAAGCGCCTCTCGCCGCGTTCCGGCTCAGCCGACCTCGGGGTCGCCCTTCGTGTAGGTCAGGCGCTCCACCTGGCCGGGCTGGAACTCGTCGTCGATCTTCTTGCCGTTCACGTACAGCTGGATGGCGCCCGCGTCGCCGAGGACGAGGTCGACCTTCTCCTTGTCCTGGAAGGTCTTCGAGTCGCCCTGCTCCAGGAGGCCGTCGAAGAGCAGCCGTCCGTTGTGGTCCTTGGCCGAGATCCAGCTGCGGCCGTCGGGGGCGCTGACCTGGACGGTGACCTTGTCCTGCGGCGCGGCCGCGATGGCGTCGGACGGGTCGGACTTCGGGGTGTCCGGCTTGGTCGGCGTCGGCTTGGTCTTGGCGGGCTTGCTCGCGGTGGGCGTCGAGCCCTCCGCGACCTGCGTCGTCCTGCCGTCGCCGTCGTCGCCGCTGAACATCGTGAATCCGACAAAGCCGATCACGGCGACGATCGCGGCCACCATGGCCGCGGTCCAGTTGGGGCCCCGGCGCTCGGGACGGATCCGCTCCGCCTCGAACATGGGTGCGGCCGGGGTCGGCGCGGGCCGCCCGCCGTGGTCCGCGTCGTAGCGCTTGAGCAGTACGGCCGGGTCGAGCTCGACGGCGCGGGCGAGCGTCTTGATGTGCCCGCGCGCGTAGACGTCGCCGCCACAGGGGCCGAAGTCGTCCTGCTCGATCGCGTGCACGATGGCGATACGGACCCGGGTGGCGTTACTGACGTCGTCGACGGTCAGCCCCGCCGCGATGCGCGCCTGCCGCAGGGTATGGCCGACCGAAGGCTGATCGTCCTCTACGGAGGGGCGCTCGTCCTGAGGGGAGTTGTCGTCAGAGGAGTGGTCGTCAGGGGAGTTGCCGATGGACACGGGGGCGCCTTTCGAGCGTAAAGCCACCTGTGCTGGGGGTTCAGTCTAGGGGGGGTGCGAAAGGGTGGGGCAACCGGGCGGTAGGACTTTGTACGCCATCAGAATGGCCGGTCATCCTGATACTGGGACATGTCTCTGTCCCTTCCCTCAACTTGACGTGCGACGAAGGGAAACGGTTGCTCACCGTTTCCTTACGGGTGAGTCACGTTCGGATCACCCCGGCGGCCCCGAACGGGGTCACCCGGGCGGCCCGACCCACCGCACGAAGGGAAGCGGTCCACTCGCGTGGAGGGAAACGCCCCGCTCTCCCGGAAGGACGGTCCGCCCCGGTCCGGACAAGCGACCCGTCCTGTCTCCCTAAGCCTCCGCCTGCCCCCGAATCACCGCGAGCACTCCGTCCAGTTCGTCAGCCTTCACAAGAACGTCACGAGCCTTGGATCCCTCACTGGGTCCGACGATGTTGCGGGACTCCATGAGGTCCATCAGCCGACCGGCCTTGGCGAAGCCGACGCGCAGCTTGCGCTGGAGCATCGAGGTCGACCCGAACTGCGTGGAGACGACCAGTTCGGCGGCCTGGCACAGCAGGTCGAGGTCGTCGCCGATGTCCTCGTCGATCTCCTTCTTCTGCTTGGTGCCCACGGTGACGTCGTCCCTGAAGACGGGCGCCATCTGGTCCTTGCAGTGCTGCACGACGGCCGCGACCTCGTCCTCGGTGACGAAGGCGCCCTGCATACGGGTGGGCTTGTTCGCCCCCATCGGCAGGAAGAGCCCGTCGCCCTTGCCGATCAGCTTCTCGGCGCCGGGCTGGTCGAGGATGACGCGGCTGTCCGCGAGCGAGGAGGTGGCGAAGGCGAGCCGGGACGGCACGTTCGCCTTGATCAGACCCGTGACGACGTCCACGGACGGCCGCTGCGTGGCGAGCACGAGGTGGATGCCGGCCGCGCGCGCGAGCTGCGTGATGCGCACGATGGAGTCCTCGACATCGCGCGGCGCGACCATCATCAGATCCGCGAGCTCGTCGACGATCACCAGCAGGTACGGGTACGGGGACAGCTCCCGCTCGCTGCCCTCGGGCAGCTTGACCTTGCCCTTCCTTATGGCGGCGTTGAAGTCGTCGATGTGCCGGTACCCGAAGGCGGCCAGGTCGTCGTACCGCAGATCCATCTCCCGTACGACCCACTGCAGCGCCTCGGCGGCCCGCTTCGGGTTGGTGATGATCGGCGTGATCAGGTGCGGGATTCCCTCGTACGCGGTCAGCTCGACGCGCTTGGGGTCGACCAGGACCATGCGGACGTCCTCGGGGGTCGCCCGCACCATGACCGAGGTGATCAGGCAGTTGATGCACGAGGACTTTCCGGAACCGGTCGCTCCGGCCACCAGGACGTGCGGCATCTTCGCGAGGTTGGCCATCTCGTAGCCGCCCTCGACGTTCTTGCCGAGCGCGACGAGCATCGGGTGGTCGTCCTCGGCGGCGTCCGCGAGCCGCAGTACGTCGCCCAGGTTGACCATCTCGCGGTCGGAGTTCGGGATCTCGATGCCGACCGCCGACTTGCCGGGGATCGGGCTGATGATCCGCACGTCGGGGCTGGCGACGGCGTACGCGATGTTCTTGGCGAGCGCCGTGATCCGCTCGACCTTCACGGCCGGGCCGAGCTCGACCTCGTACCGGGTGACCGTCGGACCGCGTGTGAAGCCGGTGACGGAGGCGTCGACCTTGAATTCCTTGAAGACGTTCTGGAGGGAGGCGACGACCGCGTCGTTGGCGGCGCTGCGGGTCTTGCCGGGGCCGCCGCGCTCCAGGAGGTCGAGCGACGGCAGGGAGTACGTGATGTCGCCGCGGAGCTGGAGCTGCTCGGCCCGTGCCGGGAGGTCCCGGGACGTGTCGGGGGCAGGTTTGGTGAGGTCGGCGACCTCGGCCTTCAGCATCTCCTGCTTGGGCCTGGCGCTCCTGGCGCGCGCGGCGGGCACCGGAGTGGGCTCCTCGCGCCGGCCGGCCTCCTCGCCGGTACCCGAGTCCTCGTACTCCCCCCGGTCGGTGCCGACGCCCTGCGTGAGGTCGGCCACCAGCGGCGAGGGCGGCATCCCGTGCAGCACCGCGCCGTCGAGCGCCGCGGCGGCGGCAGCGGCCACGTCCACGGCGTCCATGGGCCGGTCCAGGGCGGGCTGCTGCACGGCAGGCCGCCTGCGGCGGCTCCGGCGCTCCGAGAGCGCCTCCTGCTCGGCATCGTCCGGGTCGTACGCCTCGGGCGCCGTACGGCGCCTCCGGGGGCTCTCAGGCAGCACCTCACGCCACTGCTCGTCGTAGCGCTCGTCGTCGTCCTCGGCGAACACGTCGTCGCTCGCCCGGGGCTGCAGGACGCCCAGCCGGACCCCCAGCAGCCGCAGCCGGTGCGGAATCGCGTTGACCGGGGTCGCGGTGACCACCAGCAGCCCGAAGACCGTGAGCAGCACCAGGAGCGGCACCGCCAGCACGTCGCCCATGGTGTACGTCAGCGGAGTCGACGCGCCCCAGCCGATGAGCCCGCCCGCGTCCCTTATCGCCTGCATGCCGTCGCTGCGCGCGGGTGCCCCGCAGGCGATGTGGACCTGGCCGAGCACGCCGATGGCGAGCGCGGAGAGACCGATGACGATGCGTCCGTTGGCCTCGGGCTTCTCGGGGTGCCGGATGAGCCGGGCGGCGACGACCGCCAGCAGTATCGGCACGAGCAGGTCGAGGCGGCCGAAGGCGCCGGTCACGAGCATCTCGACGAGGTCGCCCACCGGGCCTCGGAGGTTGGACCAGGTCCCCGCCGCGGTGATCAGGGTGAGACCGAGCAGCAGGAGCGCGAGACCGTCCTTGCGGTGCGCCGGGTCGAGCCCCTTGGCGCCACGCCCTATCCCGCGGAACACGGCGCCGACGGCGTGCGCGACACCGAGCCAGAGCGCGCGTACGAGCCTGTACACGCCCCCTGTCGGGCTGGGCGCCGGCTTCGGAGGCGCTGCTTTGCGGACTGCGGCCTTCTTCGGGGGCGCCTTTTTCGCGGGAGCTTTCTTCGCGGGGGCCCTCTTCGCCACAGCCTTCGTCGGAGCGGCCGCCTTCTTCGCGGGCGACTTCTTGGCTGCGGGCTGACGTGAGGCCATGGGTGTGAGGTTACCGGTGGAGACCACTGCGGACACGTGTGCCTACTGCTTCACCCGTTCGTGTCGCCCGTTCCCGGCGCCGGGCTGACGCCGCCTCGGCGGCAACCCCGGCCGCGCGGAACGTCGTTCGGCGCACCGGCGGCCGTGCGGCACGAGAGGGCCGATCAGGTCAGGCCCACCGAGCCACGGCAACCCCACAGCCTCACAAGGGGTCTGAGCCGCCGCCAGCGAACCTGCGGATGCCTCACGACCGGCGAACGCCTCACCTTCGGCGGCCGAGTCCGCCGGGACCCAGCTCGGAGAAGGTCACGGTTTCGGGAAGTCCTCAGTTCTGGGACGGCAGCGAAGCCGCACCGCTCCCCGTGCCGGGCTCCAGCGCGTCCAGCGCGCGACGCAGCCCCGTCAGTTTCCGTTCGAGATGGGCCGCGGTGGCCACCGCCGCCGCGTCCGCCGAATCGTCGTCCAGCTGTTTGGAGAGCGCCTCGGCCTGCTCCTCGACGGCCGCGAGCCGCGCGGAGAGTTCGGCGAGCAGTCCGGCCGGCTCCTTGGTGTCACCGAGCACCGACTTGCCGCCGCCGCCCTCCAGCTGCAGACGCAGCAGCGCCGCCTGCTCCCGGAGTTGGCAGTTCTTCATGTAGAGCTCGACGAACACCGAGACCTTCGCGCGCAGCACCCACGGGTCGAACGGCTTGGAGATGTAGTCCACCGCACCCGCCGCGTACCCGCGGAACGTGTGGTGCGGCCCGTGGTTGATCGCGGTGAGGAAGATGATCGGGATGTCCCGGGTCCGTTCCCGCCTCTTGATGTGCGCGGCGGTCTCGAAACCGTCCATGCCCGGCATCTGGACATCCAGCAGAATGACCGCGAAGTCGTCCGTGAGCAGCGCTTTGAGCGCTTCCTCCCCGGAAGATGCCCGTACCAGTGTCTGATCGAGCGCAGAGAGGATGGCCTCCAGCGCCAGCAGATTCTCCGGCCGGTCATCGACCAGGAGGATCTTGGCCTTCTGCACCATGGCCCGCCCTCCTCGTCCCGGCAGTGCACCGGGCGCCGCCCCAGGGGACGGCTTCTGAGCGCCGCCCGTCCTTGTGCCGGTCATGGTAGCCGCACCCCGCCTGTCGCCACACCCTGTCACCGCGATGTCACTGTGCACGTAGCAGAAACGCAGCGGGAGACCAGAAGGTTCCCCGAATCCCGGCTTTCTACACGGCTCCGGGCACAGTCAGTCAGCAACCCGGCAAACCGTGCCACCGCCCGACCGGCCCGTGGACGCGGTCATTTCCCCACCACTCAATCATCCTCGGCGGCCCGACGAAACCCGCCCCTGGATCACTGCCCCCGCATCCACTGCTGCATCACCGAGAGCAGATGATCGGGATCGACCGGCTTCGTCACGTAGTCGGAGGCACCCGACTCGATGGCCTTCTCCCGGTCGCCCTTCATCGCCTTCGCGGTGAGCGCGATGATCGGCAGCCCGGCGAACTGGGGCATCCTGCGGATCGCCGTCGTGGTCGCGTATCCGTCCATCTCCGGCATCATGATGTCCATCAGGACGACCGTCACGTCGTCGTGCTGCTCCAGGACCTCGATGCCCTCGCGGCCGTTCTCGGCGTACAGCACCGAAAGACCGTGCTGCTCCAGGACGCTGGTGAGCGCGAACACGTTGCGGATGTCGTCGTCGACGATCAGCACCTTCTCGCCCTCGAAGCGGAAGACGGCACGCGTGCGCGTGGCCACCTCCTCGCCGCCCGAGCCCCAGGCCTCCGGGGCCTGCGCCTGGGCCCCCGGCAGCGCGGGCCGCTGCTCGGCCGCGGACACCGCCCTGCGACGCCGCCTGAAGAGCGCGGCGGGCCCGTTCTGGGTCTCCTGGTACGACCTGACCTCCGCCGGTGTCTCCACCCGGGCCTCGGCCTCGTCGTCCGCGCCCGCCGGCAGCGCGCCGTTCTCCATGGGCGGCGACAGCTGCGGGTAGCCCTGCGGCGGGAGTTCGCTCGGGTGCAGCGGCAGATACAGCGTGAACGTCGAGCCGCGTCCCGGCTCGCTCTGCGCGTGGATCTCACCGCCGAGCAGCCGCGCGATCTCCCGCGAGATCGACAGACCCAGGCCCGTACCGCCGTACTTCCGGCTCGTCGTGCCGTCCGCCTGCTTGAACGCCTCGAAGATCACCCGCATCTTGCTGGCCGCGATCCCGATGCCCGTGTCGGTCACGGAGAACGCGATCAGATCGGCGTCCGCGTCCCGCAGCGAGCCCGCCTCCAGCAACTGCTCCCGGATGGCGACCGGCACCTCCGCGCCCGCGGGCCGGATGACCAGTTCGACCGCTCCGGAGTCGGTGAACTTCACCGCGTTGGAGAGCAGGTTGCGCAGCACCTGGAGGAGCCGCTGCTCGTCCGTGTGCAGCGTGGCCGGCAGCTCCGGCGACACCCGTACGGAGAAGTCGAGGCCCTTCTCCGCCGTCAGCGGACGGAAAGTGGCCTCTACGTAGTCGACGAGCTGGACCAGCGCGATACGCGTCGGCGACACGTCCATCTTGCCCGCCTCGACCTTCGACAGGTCGAGGATGTCGTTGATCAGCTGGAGCAGGTCCGAACCCGCCCCGTGGATCGTCTCGGCGAACTCGACCTGCTTGGGCGTGAGGTTGGTGTCCGCGTTGTCGGCGAGCAGCTTGGCGAGGATCAGCAGCGAGTTGAGCGGCGTACGCAGCTCGTGGGACATGTTGGCCAGGAACTCGCTCTTGTAGCGCATGGAGACCGCTAGTTGCTCGGCGCGCTCCTCCAGGACCTGCCGCGCCTCCTCGATCTCGGTGTTCTTGACCTCGATGTCGCGGTTCTGCTGGGCCAGCAGCTCGGCCTTCTCCTCCAGCTCGGCGTTGGACGCCTGGAGGGCCTTCTGCCGGTTCTCCAGCTCCGCCGACCGCTCCCTGAGCTGCTCGGTCAGCTCCTGCGACTGCTTGAGCAGCACCTCGGTCTTGGTGTTGACCGCGATGGTGTTGACGCTCGTCGCGATCATCTCGGCGATCTGGCTGAGGAAGTCCTTCTGGATGTGCGTGAACGAGTGGAACGACGCCAGCTCGATCACCCCGAGAACGGTCCCCTCGAAGAGCACCGGCAGCACGATGACATGCGCCGGAGGCGCCTCCCCGAGGCCGGATGCGATCTTCAGATACCCCGGCGGCACGTTCTCCACGAGAATCGTGCGCTTCTCCTTGGCGGCCGTCCCGATCAACGTCTCCCCGGGCCGGAACGACGTCGGCATGGAGCCCATCGAGTAGCCGTACGACCCGAGCATGCGAAGTTCGTACGAGTCGTCGTTCGCGGCGCCCACGTGCTTGCCGTCGTCCAGAGGCATCGCCATGAAGAACGCGCCGTGCTGCGCCGAGACCACCGGAGTCAGCTCGCCCATGATGAGCGAGGCCACGTCGGCGAGATCGCGGCGGCCCTGCATCAGGCCGGAGATCCTGGCGAGGTTGCCCTTCAGCCAGTCCTGCTCCTTGTTGGCGATCGTGGTGTCGCGGAGGTTCGCGATCATCTTGTTGATGTAGTCCTGAAGTTCCTGGATCTCCCCGGAGGCGTCCACGTCGATCTTCAGGTTGAGGTCGCCGCGGGTCACGGCGGTCGCCACGCGCGCGATGGCACGCACCTGCCGGGTCAGGTTCCCGGCCATCTCGTTCACCGACTCGGTGAGGTCGCGCCAGGTGCCGTCGACGTCGCGTACGCGCGCCTGGCCGCCCAACTGCCCCTCGGTGCCCACCTCGCGGGCCACCCGGGTGACCTCCTCGGCGAACGACGACAGCTGGTCGACCATCGTGTTGATGGTGGTCTTCAGCTCCAGGATCTCGCCGCGCGCGTCGATGTCGATCTTCTTGGTCAGGTCGCCCTTGGCGATGGCCGTGGTGACCATCGCGATGTTGCGCACCTGTCCGGTCAGGTTCGACGCCATGCCGTTCACGGACTCCGTGAGGTCCTTCCACGTACCCGACACGCCCGGTACGCGCGCCTGGCCGCCGAGGATGCCGTCCGTGCCCACCTCGCGGGCCACCTTGGTGACCTGGTCGGCGAACGAACTCAGCGTCTTCACCATGGTGTTGAAGGTGTCGGCGAGCTGCGCGACCTCGCCGCGCGCCTCGATCGTCACCGTCCGCGTCAGGTCGCCGTTGGCGACGGCCGCCGCGACCTGGGAGATGTTCCGCACCTGCACGGTCAGGTTGTTGGCCATCAGGTTGACGTTGTCGCTGAGGTCCTTCCAGATGCCCGTGACGCCCGGCACGCGCGCCTGGCCGCCCAGCTGGCCCTCGGTGCCGACCTCGCGGGCGACCCGGGTCACCTGCTCGGCGAACGACGACAGCTGGTCGACCATCGTGTTGACGGTGGTGACGAGTTCGAGGATCTCGCCCTTCGCGTCGACGGTGATCTTCTTCGACAGGTCACCCTTGGCGACGGCGGTCGTGACCTCGGCGATGTTGCGCACCTGGATCGTCAGGTTGTTCGCCATGAAGTTCACGGACTGCGTGAGGTCCTTCCAGGTGCCGGAGACACCCTGCACCTCGGCCTGCCCGCCGAGGATGCCCTCCGTGCCCACCTCACGGGCCACCCTGGTGACCTGCTCGGCGAAGTTCGAGAGCTGGTCCACCATCGTGTTGAGGGTGTTCTTCAGCTCCAGGATCTCGCCGCGCGCGTCCACGTCGATCTTCTGCGAGAGGTCGCCGCGCGCCACCGCGGTCGCGACCTGCGCGATGTTGCGCACCTGCGCGGTGAGGTTGCCGGCCATGCCGTTCACCGAGTCGGTGAGGTCGCGCCACACGCCCGCGACGCCCGGCACCTGCGCCTGTCCGCCCAACCGGCCGTCGGTGCCCACCTCGCGGGCCACCCGGGTCACCTGCTCGGCGAAGGCGCTGAGCTGGTCGACCATGGTGTTGATCGTGTTCTTCAGTTCGAGGATCTCGCCGCGTGCGTCGACCTCGATCTTCTGTGACAGGTCACCGCGCGCCACCGCCGTCGTCACCTGGGCGATCTGCCGCACCTGGGACGTGAGGTTGCCCGCCATGAAGTTGACGGAGTCGGTGAGGTCCTTCCACGTGCCGGACACGCCGTCCACGCGCGCCTGGCCGCCCAGGCGGCCCTCCGTGCCCACGTCACGCGCCATCCGCGTCACCTGGTCGGCGAAGGACGACAGCTGGTCGACCATCGTGTTCACGGTGTTCTTCAGCGCGAGCATCTCGCCGGAGACGTCCACGGTGACCTTCTGCGACAGATCGCCGTTGGCCACCGCCGTCGTCACCTGGGCGATGTTCCTCACCTGTCCGGTGAGGTTGCGGAACGCCGTGTTGACGGAGTCGGTGAGGTCCTTCCACGTACCGGCCGCGCCGGGCACCTGGGCCTGACCGCCCAGCTCGCCCTCGACGCCGATCTCCCGCGCCACGCGGGTGACCTCCGCGCCGAAGCTGGAGAGCTGGTCGACCATCGTGTTGACGGTGTTCTTCAGCTCCAGCATCTCGCCGGCGACCTCGACGCTGACCTTCTGCGACAGATCGCCGTTGGCCACCGCAGTAGTTACTGCGGCGATGTCCCGCACCTGGGTGGTGAGGTTCCTGAAGACCGTGTTCACCGAATCGGTGAGGTCCTTCCACGTGCCCGCCGCGCCCGGCACGTTCGCCTGCCCGCCGAGCCGCCCCTCGCCACCGACCTCGTTGGCGACACGCGTGACCTCGTCCGCGAACGTCCGCAGCGTCTCGGTCATCTGGTTGATCGTCTCGGCGAGCTGCGCGACCTCGCCCCGCGCGGACACGGTCACCTTCTGCGACAGGTCACCGTTGGCGACCGCCGTCGTGACCTGCGCGATCCCGCGCACCTGCGCGGTCAGGTTGCCGGCCATGAGGTTCACCGAATCGGTGAGGTCCTTCCACACCCCGGCCACACCGGGCACCTGCGCCTGCCCGCCCAGCTCGCCCTCGGTGCCCACCTCGCGCGCTACCCGCGTCACCTCGGAGGAGAACGAGGACAGCTGGTCCACCATCGTGTTGACGGTGTTCTTCAGTTCGAGCATCTCGCCGGCCACGTGAACCGTGACCTTCCGGGACAAGTCACCCTTGGCGACCGCCGTCGTCACCAGCGCGATGTCCCGCACCTGGGCCGTCAGCCGGTACGCCATCGTGTTGACCGAGTCCGTGAGGTCCTTCCACGAACCGGACATACCGCGCACCCGGGCCTGTCCGCCCAACTTGCCCTCGGTACCGACCTCACTGGCCACCCGCGTGACCTCGTCGGTGAACGTGGACAGCTGGTCGACCAGGTTGTTGACCGTGCGCCCGACCTTCAGGAACTCGCCGCGCAGCGGATGCCCGTTGCCGTCCGCGGCCTGCGCCCGCAGCTCCATGCGCGGCGACAGATCACCCTCCGCCACCGCGGACAGCACCCGGCCGACCTCGGAGACGGGCCGTACGAGATCGTCGACGAGCGCGTTGGAGGCGTCGATCGCCGCGGCCCAGGAACCCTCACAGGCGCCCGTCTCCAGCCGCTCCGTGAGCTTTCCCTCACGGCCGACCATGCGCCGCACCCGCGAGAGCTCACCCGTCAGCTGCAGATTCCGGTCGCCGACCTCGTTGAAGACGGCCGCGATCTCGGACATCACGCCGTCGCCGGAGACCGTGAGCCTCTTACGGAAGTTGCCGTCCCGCATCGACACCAGGGCCGCCAGCAGCCTGTTGAGGGCCGCCGTGTCCACCTCGGTGGTGCCATTGCGCGGTTTACGCTGATTACTCAGGGACTGTCCGCCTTTCGCGCGCGTCTTAGTGCCCCGCGTCGCTGCGCCAGACTCCACTGTGTCCCTCCCGCAAGGGTCGACCATTTACCGCTCGGCGTTACTCAGGTACTTCTTGCCCCGCGTGCCGGAAGGCTCTCAACCTGCCCGGACCTTCCCTTGGAGCCTGCCCAGTGTTTCACCATGGCTGAACCAGGCCATAACAGTTCGGCAGCTTCGCACACGGTCCGCACACGCTCCGGACGTAAACACTGGCGACCGGCATCCGCATGGACCGCGAAGGTAAGTAACCTTGCATGCGGCTGTCCAGCCACGCCGGTCCTTCCGGCCTGGGCGGTGGCACGAGCACGAGCGGGCAGGCAGGCATCGGAGGGCACCGCACCATGACCACCGGACTGCATCCTGGGGGACCACCCCAGGATCCCCGGCCGACCGAGAACCAGCTCCTGCCCCGGCAGGGGCGGGTCGGCCACGGAACCCTGCCCGCCGACGACCGGACAAGGAGTTCTGTGATCACCGCGCGCGCGGCCGCCAGCTTCGACCCTGTCGGGCGGTCCGTCGCGACCGCTCGTTCCTTCGTCCGTGACACCCTCCAGGGCTGGGGCTTCGCCGACATCGTCGACGACGCCGTGGTCCTCACGAGCGAGCTGGTCACCAACGCCGTGGTGCACGCCGGCACGTCCGCGGACGTCCTGTGCCTGCGCAGCGACGACGGCGTACGGATCGAGGTGGCGGACCACTACCCGGAACGTGAGATTCCACTCCAGGGCAGCGCCATCAACATGGGCAACCCCGACCGTGAGGGCGGGCGCGGCCTCCAGCTCTGTGCCGCCCTGGCCGGCCGCTGGGGTGTCGAGTACACGCCCACCCGCAAGCAGGTCTGGTTCCAGCTGGACATCCCCGAGCGCGCGGTGGGCACCCGCACCGCGGGCCCGTCCCTGCCCTCCCACCTGCTCCCCCTCGCCGACGGCCGCGTCCGCGTGGCGGTCGTCCAGATCGACCGCGCCGGCGCGATCAACGCCTGGAACGAGGACGCGGAGGAACTCTTCGGCTACCCGGCGGAGCAGGTCGTCGGCAAGCCGCTGACCGACCTCGCGGCCTGGCCGCACACCCCCGGCACCAGCACCGGCATCGTCGAGGCCCTCAAGCTCTCCCGCTGGGAGGGCAGTTACGGCCTGCGCGGCGCCAACGGCCGCGTCACCCCCGTATACGCCTCGCACCTGCGCGTCCGCGACACCGGCGGCGAGCCCTCCACGGTCTGCCTGCTGGTCCGCGACCACGAACGGGCGGTCCTGCAGACCCCGTTGCGCGTCTCGGCCACGGACACGACCACCAGCTCCGAGGGCCATGCCTCGGACCCCTTCGAGGTCTTCATCGGCTCGCCGGCCCCGGACGACCTGGACGGCCTCCTCCAGCGCACGGTGGAGCGCGCCCGCGACATGCTCGACGGCGACTCCGCCTTCCTCCTCCTGGCGACCGACGACGAAACGGAACTGGAGGTACGCGCCTCCACCGGGCTCCCCTCCGCCCGCCAGCGCTTCGCCCGCGTCCCTGTGGAGGCGGGTACCGGCCGTTACGGCTCGGCCCGCATGCCGGCCGTCCACGAGGACCTCACGGCCGTCCCAGGGGCCGTACCGCTCCTCAGCGGCACCGGTATGCGTTCGGTCGTCACGGTCCCCCTCAAGGTCGAGGGCAGACTCACCGGCTCGCTCGGCGTGGCGGCCGAATCACCGGCCCGTTACTCGAACGAGGAGGCCCTGCGCCTCCAGTTCGCCGCCGACCGCATCGCGCTCGCCGTGGAGTCGGCCCGCCTCGGCGAGCTGGAGCGGCTGCGCCGCGGCTCGTTGTCCTTCCTCGTCGAGGCCTCGGACCTTCTCGCGGGCACGCTGGACCGCGACCAGACACTGGCCCTGATGGCCCAGATGACGGTCCCGACCCTGGCCACCTGGTGTGCCGTCTACACGATTGCCGACCAGGCCTCCGACCCCTACCTTTCGTACGTCCTGCACGAGGACGAGGAGCGCATCGACGGCCTCAAGGCCCTCCTGTCGAAGATCGCCCCGCCGGACCCGGTCCCCACACCGGGTGCCCGCGTGTGGGCGGCGCCCGCGGAGGCGGCCCACACGGCCGCCCTGCGCACCTCCATGCGGAGCCTCGGCCTGGGCGGACCCGCCTCGGTCAGCGCCGGCATCGGTACGACGCTGGCGACGGCCGGCGCTGTCGGCGGCGAGACGGTCGTCCTGCCCCTGGTGGCCCGCAACCGCGTCATCGGGATGCTGACGCTCGGCAAGCCGACGGACGAACACTTCCGCCAGGAGATCCTGGAACTGGCCGAGGACCTGAGCCGCCGGGCCGCCCTCGCCCTGGACAACGCGCGCCTGTACTCGGAGCGCACGGCCATCAGCCAGTCCCTCCAGCGCAGCCTCCTGCCCCCGGAACTCCCCCACATCGAGGGCGTCGAGGTCGAGGTCATCTACCGCGCGGCGGGCGAGGGCAACGAGGTCGGCGGCGACTTCTACGACCTCTTCCCCATCCGCGACGGCGCCTACGGCTTCGCCATCGGAGACGTCTGCGGTACGGGACCGGAGGCGGCCGCGGTCACCGGACTCGCCCGGCACGCACTGCGCCTGCTCGCCCGCGAGGGTTACGGAGGCCCGGCGGTCCTGGACCGCCTGAACTCCGCGATCCTCGACGAGGGCGCCCGCAGCCGCTTCCTGACCCTCCTGTACGGGGAGTTGTGGCCCCAGGAGGACGGCTCGGCGCTCCTGAAGGTGGTCTGCGCCGGCCACCCGCTCCCCCTGCGCCTGCGCCCGGACGGCACGGTGGAACCGGCCGCCGAACCCCAGCCGCTCCTGGGCGTCATGGACGACCTGGAGCTGTACGAGCAGGAGGTGACCCTCGATCCGGGGGATGTCCTGCTGTGTGTGACGGACGGCGTGACCGAACGCCGCGAGGGCACCCGGATGCTGGGCGACGACGGCCTCGCCGACGTCCTCACCACCTGCACGGGTCTGACGGCCGGTGCGGTGGCCGCCCGCATCATGCGCGCGGTCGAGCGGTTCGCGAGTGACGCGCCGTCCGACGACATGGCCATTCTGGCGATGCGCGTCCCGGGTCTGCAGAAGGACTGACGGTCTGTTCCCGGGGCCGCGACGGCCCCGGGAAACGCGAAAGGCCCCCGCCCACAAGGGCGGAGGCCTTTTCTGTCTGAGCCCCCAAACGGAATCGAACCGTTGACCTTCTCCTTACCATGGAGACGCTCTACCGACTGAGCTATAGGGGCCTGTTGCTTTCGAGGTTTCCCTCGTGGCAACGGAATAAAGCATACCCCGAACGCCGGGGTGCTCCCAACTGCGTTCGATACCCGGTTCGGTGCTGCGTCCGCCAGTCCTAGAAGGCAGGCTGCAGCAGTCCGCCGAGGGCATTGCACGCGGACACGATCCGCTGCATCTCCCGCTTCGTCAGCGACGCGTCGACCGGCAGAGCCAGCGTCTCGTCGGCGGCCCGTTCGGTCTCGGGCAGGCAGACGTCCCGCCTGAACGCGGGCATCCGGTGCACCGGTGTCTTCACCGGCACCCTGCATTCGACGCCCTTGGCCCGCACGGCCCGCGCGAAGGCGTCGCGGTCCGGCCGCCCGTTCCCCAACACCCGCACGACGTACTGCTGGTAGGTGTGCCCGACGCCCCGCTCCGGAGTCCGTACACCCCGCAACCGCCCGTCGAGGTAGGTCGCACGCGCCCTGCGCTCCTCGACCTCGGCGTACGGCGCCTCGGACTCGCCCTGTTCGAGCACCAGCAGCCCACGCCGCCGGCCGATGTCCCACAGGCGCGGCATGTCGGCGAGCCGCCCGAAGCGGTGAACGGCGACCAGGGCGGCCGTCCGCGGCCCGACAGCCGCCTCGACCTCGGCGGTGTCGAGGCAGTACGTGTTCGGATCGATGTCGACGAACACCGGCAGCGCGCCGGCCAGGACGACGGCCTCGGCCACCTCGGCGTTCCCGAAGGCCGGCACGATGACCTCGTCACCGGCTCCGACACCCGCGGCCCTGAGCATTGCAGCAGTACCCATGCCCGTGATGTTGGTCGCGCAACGTGAACTCCAAGTGACGCACAACAAAAAAGAGCTGGTCCCTGAACCTAAGTTCAGGGACCAGCTCTTTTAAAATTAGTTCGGCGGCGTCCTACTCTCCCACAGGGTCCCCCCTGCAGTACCATCGGCGCTGTAAGGCTTAGCTTCCGGGTTCGGAATGTAACCGGGCGTTT
>NZ_JBHXTO010000114.1:0-30867 GCF_042677425.1 Streptomyces sp. NPDC127119
CAGCCTAGGTACCTAGGGGCGCGGGGAACTGCGCAAAGGGGGGCGAGGGGGCGGAGCCCCCATGCGTGGACGGGAATGGGAAGGGGCGGCGGGGGCGACGAAACGCCTCAGCGGGCCGTGGACGTGACCCGTTCGCTCTCGATCCGCTTCGCGAGCGCGTCCTCCCCGAGCTGATCAAGATGACGGCACAGCACCACGGACCCCCCGGCGGCCAACGCGCCGTACAACCCCGCGCTCAACCCCTCCCACGTGTCGTACGACAACCCGGACAACACCCGCCCCCCGGACCCCGCGAGCCCGAGCACCCCCGCATCCCCCCGAGCCCGCTCGACCACCTGGGCCCCCGAAAACTCCGCCCCCGCGACCACCAGCGCAGCGGACTCCGGGTCCACGGGCCCGTACGGCCGGAACACGTCCCCCTGTCCGGGCACCTCGACCGCGTAGTCCGCGTACCCGGCCGGCACCTGCGCGAAGCGACGCCCCAGCGGCGCGAGCGACAGCGCCACCCGCTCCCCGGAACACGCGAGCCCGGCCTCGAACTGCCCGGGCCCGGCGACCACATGGTCGGCGTCGCCCGCGTCACCCCCGACCTGCGCCACGACCCCCACCGAGGAACACGCGAGGAGCCACACCGCGGTCTGCCAGTGCGCGGGCAGCAGCAGCGCCACCCGTTCGCCGGGCTCGGCGCCCAGTTCGCCCTGGAGCAGATTGGCGGTCTTGGCCACCCAATTGGCGAAGGTGGCCACGGACAGTTCGACTCGTTCGCCCGTGGCGTCGTCGTAGAAGGTCACCAGGGGGCGCGCGGGATCCGTGGCGAGCGCGGATCGCAGCAGGTCGGCAGGGGTGCGGTCGATGGCGGTCACGGGACGCAAGCGTACGCGGGCGGCTGCCCGGGCGGGGGAGACGGGGACACCGGTTCGGCGGAGTGCGACCGACGGTCCGTCATATCCCGGATGGACAGATAAGTCTGACTATGTCCAGGATCAGGGGCATGCGCGCACATCTAGCTTCCTCGATCGCCGTCACCTGTGCGGCCGCCCTGGCCCTCCCGCTGGCCCTGTCCTCGAACGCCACGGCCACCCCCTCGTCGACCCCCGCGGCGACCGAGAGACGGACCACCGGCACTTCGACCAGCGGCACCTCGACCGCCGGCGGCACGACCCCCGGCAGCACCCAGTCCCTCCCGCTCACCCCTCTCACGCACAGCACCCCCCGCACCCCGCCCTCGCCCCCGCCCTCGTCCTCGGGCGACCGCACCCTGCCGCCTCCCGCGCTCGCGCCCGCCCAGGGCCTGGCCCGCCGGGACGTCCGCCACTTCTCCCTCGTGGGTGTCGTCTGGGACAACCCGGACAGCGAACTCCACGGCCGCGTCCAGGTCCGTACCCGCGCGACCGGCACCACGAAGTGGTCCGCCTGGCAGGACGTCGACACCCACAACCACGAGCACGCGGCCGACCCGGACACCGCGGAGCGCGCCTCCGGCCGGGTACGGGGCTCCACGGCACCCCTGTGGGTGGGCGACTCGGACGGTGTGGAGGTCAGGGTCCAGGGCGAGGCGGACGGCCGGACGGGCGCCGACGGAAGAGCCGTCACCGCCGAGCCCCTCCCCAAGGGCCTGCACGTCGAACTGGTCGACCCCGGCGCCGAACCCCCGCCCCAGGGGCCCGAACTGAACGCCCCGCCCCCGGGGGCCCTGACCGCCGAGTCCGCGGCGGCGGCCTCCGCTGTCAACGCCGAGCTCGCGCCCATCGGCGCCACCGAGATCCCGGCCCTGAGCCAGAAGGAGACCCGGGCCGACCTGCTGGAGACCCGTGGCGAGGAGACGGACCAGACCGGTACGACAGGCACGGCGAACGCGACGGGCACGGCCGTCGCCGGGGCCGCGAACCAGCGCGCGAAGCCGTACATCGGCGCCCGTCCGCGCATCGTCACCCGCCGGGGCTGGGGCGCCGACGAGGGGCTGCGGGAGCGGAACTTCAGCTACACGAAGACGGTGAAGGCGGTCTTCGTCCACCACAGCGCCTCGGGCAACAACTACCGCTGTGCGCAAGCGCCTTCAGTCATCCGCAGTATCTACCGCTACCACGTGAAGAGCAGCGGCTGGCGCGACATCGGCTACAACTTCCTCGTCGACAAATGCGGAAACATCTACGAGGGCAGGGCCGGTGGCGTGGCCAAGCCCGTGATGGGCGCACACACGCTCGGTTTCAACAGCAAGAGCATGGGGATCGCCGTCCTCGGTAGTTTCGGCACCGCGAACCCGCCCGCCGCCGCGGTGAAGGCCGTCGCGAAGCTCACGGCATGGAAGCTCGGCCTCTACGGGGCGAACCCGCGCGGCAAGACCTACCTCAAGTCGGGGGGCGGAAATCTGTACCGAAAAGGAAAGAACGTACGACTCAATGTAATCTCCGGTCACCGGGACGGATTCGCCACCGAATGCCCGGGCGGCCGGCTCTACGCGAAGCTCGGCAAGGCCCGTACGACTTCGGCCCGCTACCAGGGACGATGACGTCCGGCCGACGGGAACGGTGCGGCCCGGTACGCCGGGTCGCCCGCGCCCGGCGGCTCCCCACGGCCCCCTCCCAGAGGCGCCCCACAGCCATCGAAACGGTCTGCACACACCGGCCGGTCGAATGACCGTTCCACCGGCCCCAGCAGGAAGCAGAGACGACAGGTGACAGAAGCGATCCTCCTGGTCGGCGGCAAGGGCACCCGGTTGCGCCCCCTCACGGTGCACACGCCGAAGCCGATGGTCCCGGCGGCCGGCGTACCGTTCCTCACGCACCAGCTGGCCCGGGCGAGAGCGGCCGGAGTCGAGCACATAGTGCTCGCCACGTCTTACCTGGCCGAGGTCTTCGAGCCCTACTTCGGCGACGGCTCGTCGCTGGGGCTCCACATCGAGTACGTCACCGAGGAGGAACCCCTCGGCACCGGCGGCGCCATCCGCAACGTGGCCGCCCGGCTGAGATCGGCCCCCGACGACCCGGTCCTGATCTTCAACGGGGACATCCTGACCGGCCTGGACATCCCGGCCCTGGTCGACACCCACCGGTCCTCGGGCGCGGACGTCTCGCTGCACCTGACCCGGGTGACGGACCCGCGGGCGTACGGGCTGGTCCCGACGGACGCCTCGGGCCGCGTCCAGGCGTTCCTCGAAAAGCCCCAGACGCCCGAGGAGATCGTCACCGACCAGATCAACGCCGGCGCGTACGTCTTCCGTCGGTCGGTCATCGACTCGATCCCCGTCGGCCGGCCCGTCTCGGTCGAACGGGAGACGTTCCCGGACCTGCTGGCCGCCGGGGCGCACCTCCAGGGCATGGTCGACTCCACGTACTGGCTGGACCTGGGCACTCCGCAGGCCTTCGTCCGCGGCTCGGCCGACCTGGTCCTCGGCAGGGCGCCGTCCCCGGCCGTCCCGGGCCGCTGCGGAGACCGCCTGGTCCTGCCGGAGGCCACCGTCGCGCCGGACGCCAAGCTCACCGGCGGCACGGTCGTCGGACACGGCGCGACCGTGGGGGAGGGGGCGCGCGTCGTCGGCAGCGCGATCCTGGCGGGCGCCGTCGTCGAGCCGGGCGCGGTCGTCACGGACTCCCTGATCGGCGCCCGCGCCCGGGTGGGCGCCCGCTCGATCCTCACGGGGGTGGTGGTGGGCGACGGAGCGATCGTGGGCCCGGACAACGAACTCCGGACGGGCGTCCGAGTCTGGTGCGACGCCCACATCCCCCAGTCATCCCTCCGCTTCTCCTCGGACCAGTAGAGCTGCACCCAAAGGACTGCGCAGTTCCCCGCGACCCTGAGCCCCTCAGGGGCGCGGGGAACTGCGCAAACGGGGGCGAGGGGGCGCAGCCCCCATGCAGTGACGGGACGGGCAGGGGCGGCGGGGGCGGAAAAAGCCCGCCGACCTCACAGCAGCCCGATATCCCCGCGGGGCATCTTCGGATGCCGCCGAGCCGGCGTACGCCCACTCAACAGGATCAACCGAGCAGCCCGATGCCGCTGCCCCGCATAAGGCTCCAACAACCCCAACATCACGGAGTCGTCCGCCTCCCGATCCCCCGCCAACGCAAACCCCACGATCCCCGGCAGATGAAGGTCCCCGACCGTCACCGCATCCGCCGCCCCATGACTCCGCTGCACCACCTCCGCCGAGGTCCACGGCCCCACCCCGGCCACCACCTCAAGCCGCTCCCGCGCGGCGACCGGGTCGAAGGCCGCGGCCTCCTCCATCCGCCGAGCCACCCGCACGGCCCGCAGAATCGTCGACGCCCGCTTGTTGTCGACCCCGGCCCGGTGCCACTCCCACGAGGGGATCAGCGACCAGACCCGCGGCTCGGGCATGACGAACATGCGCCCCTCCACGGGCCCGGGCGCGGGCACGCCGTACTTCCGCACGAGCAGCCGCCACGCCCGGTACGCCTCGTCGGTGGTGACCTTCTGCTCCAGCACCGACGGAATCAGCGACTCCAGCACCAGCCCGGTACGCGTCAGCCGCAGCCCGGGCCGCCGATGCCGGGTCAGCGCGACCAGCCGGTGCCGGGGCTCGAAGGCGTCGGGATCGTCGGCCTCCCCGAGGAGCAGGGGAAGCCGGTCGAGCAGCCACTCGGCCCCGGGCCCCCACGCCTGTCCGCGCACCACGCCCGCGCGCAGGGACACGCGCAGGGTCCCGGGCCCGACGGGGGTGAGACTGGCCCGCCACACGGACCCGTCCGGAGTCGCACGGAAGGTGGGATCGGCGGGCCCCCGCCGCAACGGCCCGAGCACGAGCCCCAGATCGAGCGGCCACGGCGGCACCCATTCCCGCGTCAGCCCGCCGCCACCGCCGGTCGCCGCGGCCCGGGGCTCGGGCACGGACCCGGGCACCACGACATGCCCGCCGCGCACGGTTGTACGCGTGGGCCGCTGTTCGAAGCGTCCGGCCACGGATGGGTCCTTCGGTAAAGAAGCTGCTCGGGATGCCCGCACCAGGCTAAGCGGCAGTCACCGGTCACCAGTCACGAGCCACCGGCCTCCAGGTCGCCCACAGGTCACCGCACCTCGATGAACGCCCCCGCGTCCCGCCCGGCCCGGGCCTTCGGTTCCTCCGCCGCGTGCCCGACGGCGACGGCCCCCATGGGATCCCAGTTCTCCGGCAGCGCGAGCACGTCCCGGACGACGTCCCGGCAGAACATCGTCGACGACACCCACGCGGACCCGAGCCGCTCCCCGGCGAGCGCGACCAGGAAGTTCTGCACCCCGGCGCCGGTGGCGACCATGAACATCTCCCGCTCGGCCCCGTCGCGCCGGGCGTCGCCGTACGTGTGGGACCCGTCCATGACGAGACACGGCACGACGAGATACGGGGCCCGGCGCAGCACGTCCCCGCGGCGCACCCGCTTGGCGATGGACTCCGCGCTCTTCCCGTCCCGTTCGAGGTCGGCGATCCAGGCGTCCCGCATGGCGTCCAGCAGCCGCGTCCGCGAATCGGCGCTCTCCAGGAGGACGAATCGCCACGGTGTCGTGTGGTGCGGGGCGGGCGCGGTCACCGCCGCGGCCACCGCACGCCGTACGGCACCGGGGTCGACGGGCTCGTCGGTGAAGGCCCGTACGGTACGCCGCTGGGTGACGGCCTCGCGTACGGCCTCGGAGGTGCCGAGCCGGAACATGTCGTCGCGCGCGCCCCGGACCATGCCCCTGGTCCCTTCGTCCTCGCCGCCGTCCGTGCCCACCACGTGGGACAGCCCGCGCACGACGGCGACGGGCAGCCCGGCGGCCTTGCCCTTGACCAGGTCCCCGGCTGCGGCCAGCTCGTCGGCGGTGGCGACGACGGTGGCGCCCAGCGGATTGCCGTGCGCGTCCGTGCCGCCCCGCAGATCGTCGAGCACGCGCACTCCGGCGGCCCCGATGGCGACATCGGTGAGCCCGGTCCGCCAGGGCCTGCCGAAGGTGTCCGTGACGAGGACGCCGACCTCGACACCGAGCGCGTCCCGCAGGCCGTCCCGGAGGGTGCGGGCGGAGGCGTCGGGGTCCTCGGGCAGCAGCAGTACCGTCCCGGCGGGGGTGTTGGAGGCGTCGACCCCGGCGGCGGCCATCACGAGCCCCTGCCGGTTCTCCACGATCCGCAGCGGTCCGCGCCGGGCCACGACCCGTACGGTCTCGGCGTCGATGGCGGCCTCGCGGTCCAGCGCCTCCACGACGCGGCCCTCGGCCTTGGACACGATCTTGGACGTGACCAGCAGCACATCCCCGTCCACGAGGCCCGGCCCGTCCACGAGCCCCGGCCCGGCGGCGGCACCGGTACCGGTACCGGCGACCGCACTGGCGATCAGCTTGGCGAGGTCGTCCCCGGGCCGTACCTCGGGCAGTCCTGGGAGCGCCCACACCCGGTAGCCGGGCGCGTCCGGCGGGAAACCGCTCACCGGCACCCCCGTACCCCGGGACATCTCGTCGCCGTCGCTCAAGCGCCCCGCACCTCCTCGGCCAGCGTCAGTGCCTCGCGGGCCATCTCGGCCGTCGCGTCGAGGTCGGTCATCATCAGCGGGACGGCACGGCACCGGATGCCCGCCCCGGTGACCCGCTCGACGACGTCGGCGTCCACCGTGTCGACCAGCCAGCCGTCGAGGAGCCCCGAGCCGTAGTGCTCGGCGACCGCCGCCGCGGTGGACTCGACGCCGACGGCCGCCAGGACCTTGTCGGCCATGCCGCGCACGGGCGCGTCCCCGACGATGGGGGACAGGCCGACCACCGGGACCCCGGCCTCGGCGATGGCCTCGCGGATGCCCGGCACGGCGAGGATCGTGCCGACGGACACGACGGGGTTGGACGGCGGGAAGAGGATGACGTCCGCGGAGGCGATGGCCTCCAGCACGCCGGGCGCCGGCTTGGCCTGGTCGGCGCCCACGGGCACCACCGCGTGCGCGTCCACGGAGGCCCGCAGCCGTACCCAGTACTCCTGGAAGTGGACGGCCTTGCGCTCGCCGTCGATCTCGACGGCCACATGCGTCTCGACGCGGTCGTCGGACATCGGGATCAGCCGGACGCCCGGCTTCCAGCGGTCGCACAGTGCCTCGGTGACGGCGCTGAGCGGATATCCGGCGCTCAGCATCTGCGTACGCACGATGTGCGTCGCGAAGTCCCGGTCGCCCAGTCCGAACCAGGAGGGCCCGGCGCCGTAGGCCGCCAGCTCCTCCTTGAGGTGGAACGTCTCGTCGGCCCGCCCCCAGCCCTGTTCCTCGTTGATACCGCCGCCGAGCGTGTACATCACCGTGTCGAGGTCCGGGCAGACCTTCAGCCCGAAGAGGTGGATGTCGTCCCCGGTGTTGCCGATGACGGTGATGTCCGCGTCCGGCGCGGCCTGCTGGAGACCACGCAGGAACCGGGCACCGCCGATGCCGCCTGCCAGAACCACAATGCGCATGGCATGCAGTCTTGCAGGCGGCTACGACAACGCGTCAGCCGGTTACGACAACGCGTCACCGATGACCGCGCCACCGACGACGGCGACGCGGGCGACGGCGACACGGACGACCGCGACGTGGCGGCCGGTCACAGGGCCTCGGCCATCGAGCACCGGGCGTTGGGTGTTCCCCCGGCCGAACGCAGGTGCGACTGGGGGTGCATCGGCATCTCCGTCAACCCGGGGTGGTAGACGTGCAGGCTCATGGCCGGTTCGAGCGAGTCGTTGACGACCTCGTGCGCGTAGCCGGGCGCGAACACCCGCTGGCTTCCCGCGGTCAGCGCGCGCGTGCCCCGTTCGGTGCGCTCGGTCAGCGCCCCCTCCAGGACGGTGAGCACACCGGAGGAGGGGCCGTGGTCGTGCAGCCCGCTGCCCTGCCCGGGGACCCAGGACAGCAGCCACACCTCGTAGCCGGGGCCGGTGCGCAGCCGGTGGTACCAGCGGGAGGCCGCGTCGTAGCGGACGAGGTGCTCCCACTGGGAGCGGTCGGCGGCGATGGAGCGGGCGAGGCCGACGAACTCGGCCACGGTGGACGGGTGTTCGCGCGGCGGCTGGAGGAGGTGCGGTACTTCGAGGATGTCGCCGGCGATCTGGAGGTCGCTGTCGCTGTTCATGGGGTGCGGTGGTTTCCTCGGCGGAAGAGAGTGCTGGAGGTCTGGGATGTCACGTACCGGCCGCCCGGATCGCGGGCGTGAGGTGTGCCCCGGTGAGGGCGGGCCCTGGTACGGGCGGGAGGGACCAGCGGCCGGTCTCAGTGGACTCGGCGGCAGCGGGAGCGCGGTGAGCTCAACAGCTGCGACAGCAACAGCTACAGCGAGCGTGGACAGCACCGAGGGACCCGGCGGTGCGGGTCGAGGTGAGTGCCAAGTTCGCGAGCATGCCCACCAGCACACCGGTTCACACCCGCACTGTCAACTTGACGTCCGATATGTGGGAGATCTTTCACCTCTTCCGGGCCACCTCGGAGGTGAAAGGTTTGTGCAGGAGGTTGCCGGGACACATGGCGCACAACCGGGCGCACGAACCTCGGCGCGACCCCACGATCCCTGTGTGATCCCAGTGATCCACATGTGATCCGGTTCGCTTCGTCGATCGTGTCGGAACGAGATCGAACTCCTGGGCGTCTTCCTCTGTACAAGTCACGTGCGGAGACGGCGTCCCACTGGCTCCCTTTCGGCTGTCAGGGTTTATGCCGATTTGAACACTTTCCGCATAGCCTTGGTTCCGCAGAGTGAATAAGGGGCCCAATAGCAGATCTCGGCTTGACTGGGCCGGAGCAGCGCAATTGTAATTTCACTCGTGTCGTTCAGCCGAAATCGGTAGCGGCAGCATCACGGGGACGCGAGACGGACGAGGGGCGCACATGACCGAGCTGTTTCAGGAACTGCTGGTCGACGAGGCCGAAGAGGAGATCGGCTGGCAGGAGCGGGCGCTCTGCGCGCAGACCGACCCCGAGTCCTTTTTCCCCGAGAAGGGCGGCTCCACCCGCGAGGCGAAGAAGGTCTGCCTCGCCTGTGAGGTCCGCTCGGAATGCCTTGAATACGCCCTCGCCAACGACGAGCGCTTCGGTATCTGGGGCGGTCTGTCCGAGCGTGAGCGGCGTCGTCTGAAGAAGGCCGCCGTCTGACCGTGGCTCGACAGGGACGAGAAGTGACCTGATCGCATCCGGTCGCACTTCGGTTACACTCTGATCGTGTTCCGATCGAACGGCGCACACCCCTACGTAGTGATACGTAACGCACGGCCCGTCGCGGGTGGCTTGTCCACAGGCGGCGGGCCGCGCCGTTGTGCAGCCGTTAGTGTGGGCCTCCGTCCGAGACGCCCCGTGATCCCCTCAAGGACACAGGCGTCCACCGCAGTCCAGCGAACCGGGGCCCGTACCTCGATGTCCGTGCACAGCCATTCGGCAGGTCAGTACGACACTGCCCCCGCAGCGTTCGACCCGGCCGGCCCGATGGTGTCCGATCCCGGTCGCCCGCCCGAGTTCCCGAGGCACGTGGTCACCGCCGTGCTCGTCTCGCACGACGGTGCCCGCTGGCTGCCCGACGCCCTCTCCGGGCTGCTCGGCCAGGAGCGCCCCGTGCAGAACGCCGTGTCGGCCGACACCGGCAGCGCGGACGCCTCCGCCCAGCTGGTCACCGACGCCCTCGGCGCCGACCGGGTGCTCCACCTCGCCCGGCGCACGGGCTTCGGCCAGGCCGTCGAGGAGGCCGTCCGCATCGCGGGCGTACTGACCCCGGAGGAACTTCCGTACCTGAAGCGCCCCAGCGGCTGGGACCCCGTCACCCGCACCTGGCGCGACGACGCGTACGACATGCCGGAGCTGCCGCACGGCGAGCCCGAGCAGTGGCTGTGGCTCCTGCACGACGACTGCGCCCCGGAACCCGACGCCCTGGCCCAGCTGCTGCGCGTCGTGGAGAACGAACGGGAACTGGGCAAGGACGTCGCCGTCATCGGCCCCAAGCTCCGCGGCTGGTACGACCGCAGGCAGCTCCTCGAAGTCGGCGTGACCATCGCCCACAGCGGCCGCCGCTGGACCGGCCTCGACCGGCGCGAGCAGGACCAGGGCCAGCACGACCACGTGACCCCCGTACTGGCCGTCTCCACCGCGGGCATGCTGATCCGCCGCGAGGTCTACGAGGAGCTGGGCGGCTTCGACCGCAGGCTGCCCCTGATGCGTGACGACATCGACCTCTGCTGGCGCGCCCAGTCCGCGGGCCACCGCGTCCTGGTCGCCCCCGAGGCGGTCGTACGGCACGCCGAGGCGTCCTCCCGCGAGCGCCGCACCGTCGACTGCGTGGGCCGCACCTCCGCCTCCCCGCACAAGGTCGACAAGGCGGGCGCCGCCTACACCCTCCTCGTCAACGCCCGCACCGCGGTCCTTCCCTGGATCCTCGTGCGGCTCGTGCTCGGCACCCTGCTGCGCACGGTCGCCTACCTCGTCGGCAAGGTCCCCGGGCAGGCGGTCGACGAGATCCGCGGCCTCCTGGGCACCCTGCTGCGCCCCGAGCGCATCATCGCGGGCCGCCGCAGGCGCGGCACCCCGCAGGTCGACAAGGACGAACTGCGCGCGCTGTTCCCGCCCCCCGGCGCCACCGTCCGGGCCACCGTCGAACAGGCCGCGGGCAACCTCGTGGGCCGCTCCGACCCCGAACTGAACGCGGCGGGACGCCACGGCAGCGCGGTCGAGTCCGGACCGGGCGGCGACGACGCCGACTTCCTCCAGGTCGAGCAGTTCGCCCGCCTCAAGCGCGTCGCCCGCAAGCCCGGGCCGATGGTCTTCGTGGTGCTCCTCTTCTTCACCCTCATCGCCTGCCGTGAACTCCTCGGCGGCGGTGCCCTCGCGGGCGGCGCGCTGCTGCCCGCCCCCGCGGACTCCTCCGAACTGTGGGCGCGCTACCTGGACGGCTGGCACCCCGTCGGCGCCGGCGGCACCCAGTCCGCGCCGCCCTACCTCGCGCTCGTCGCCATGCTCGCGAGCGTGCTCTTCGGCTCCGCCGGACTCGCGGTCACCGTCCTGCTGATCGGCTCGGTACCGCTGGCCGGCTTCGCCGCCTACTTCGTCTCCCGGCCGCTCGTCGAGTCGCGCCTGCTGCGCGCCTGGGCGTCCGTCGCGTACGCCTTCCTGCCCGCCGCCACCGGCGCGCTCGCCGGCGGCCGTCTCGGCACGGCCGTGCTCGCCGTCCTGCTGCCCCTCATCGCGCGCGCGGGCATCGCGGCGAGCGGTCTCGCCTCGGAGTCCGGCCGCGGCAGCTGGCGTGCCACCTGGGCGTACGCGCTCCTGCTGACGCTGGCCACCGCGTTCACGCCGATCGTGTGGCCCCTCGCGCTGGTGCTCGGTGTCGCCCTGGCGGTCGTGCGCCGCGGTGACATCGCCGCCTACGGACTGCGCTTCCTGGTCCAGCTCGGCACCCCGCTGCTGGTCCTCGCGCCCTGGTCGCTCACCCTGCTCCCGTTCGGCTTCTTCCAGGAGGCCGGCATGGAGTACGAGGCGGGGGCGGCCTCCGCGCTCGACCTGCTGGGCGCGAGCCCCGGCGGACCCGGCACGGTCAGCGGGCTGATGCTCATCGGCATCGTGTGCGCCGCCGTGGCCGCCCTGATGCGCGCGGAACGGCAACTGGGCATCTGGGCCGCCTGGACGGCCGCACTGGTGGCGCTCGTCTTCGCCGCCCTCTCGAACGGCTCCACCTGGGCCGGACCCGCCACCCTCGTCTACGGCCTCGCCTTCCTCGCCGCCGCCGCGCTCGGCGCCGACGGGGCACGCTCGCGCGTGGCCGAGCAGAGCTTCGGCTGGCGTCAGCCGGTCGCCGTCCTCATCGCCTTCGCCTCGGCCGCCGGGCCCCTGCTCATCGCCGCCGGCTGGATGATCCGCGGCGCGGACGGCCCCCTGGAGCGGCGCGATCCCGTCCAGGTGCCCGCGTTCGTCGCCGAGGAGAGCGGCACCCGCGACCAGGCCCGCACGCTCGTCCTCGGCAGCGACACGGAGTCCAAGGTCGGCTACACCCTCGTCCGCGGCTCCGGCGCCCGCCTCGGCGACGCCGAACTGGCCGCGGCGGACGGCGAGAACAAGATCCTCGACAAGGTCGTCGCCAACCTCGTGGCGGGCTCCGGCGCCGACCAGGCCGACCAGCTCGGCGGTTTCGCCGTGCGGTACGTCCTGGTGCGCGACGGCGCGCCCCGCGAGGTCGGCCGCGTCCTGGACGCCACCCCGGGCCTGAGCCGGCTCAGCCAGCAGGACGGCAGCGCCCTGTGGCGCGTCGACCGGCAGGTCGCGCGCGCGGCCGTCGTGCCCGCTTCCGGCGACCCGCAGCCCATCGCCGCGGGCCCCGTCGAACTGCACACCAAGATCTCCGCCGGTGCCGAGGGCCGCGTCCTGCGCCTCGCGGACACCGCCGACGAGGGCTGGACGGCCACCCTCGACGGGAAGCCGCTCACCAGGACCACGGTCGACGGCTGGGCCCAGGGCTTCGAACTGCCCGCCACCGGGGGCCGCCTCGACGTCACCTTCGAGGCACCGTTCGGCCACACCGGCTGGCTGTGGGCCCAGGGCGCGCTCGCCCTCGTCCTCGTGGTGCTCGCACTGCCGGGCCGCCGCCGCGACGTCGACGACGACCTCCCCGAGGAGGACGTCGTACCCGTCGAGTCCGCGTCCGGCGAGGGCCGCAGGGCCCGCCGTCTGCGCGCCCAGGCGGAGGCCGAACAGACGGAGCAGGCCGAACAGGGTACCCAGGCCGAGCAGCCTGAGCAGCCCGACGGCTTCCCGCCCGCTCCGGGGGAGGCCCCCGTGGTCGCCCCGGTCCCGCAGCAGCAGTCCTACGACGAGTGGGACGCGACGACGTACGGCGCCGAGTACGGCACCTACGAGCAGCAGCAGTACCAGGGCGCCCAGCAGTACCCCGCGGGCACCTACGAACAGCAGCAGCAGTACCAGGCGGACCCGTACCAGGCGGACCAGTACGACCCGTACGCGGCGTACGGCACGGGGAACGGGGGGTACGACCCGGCGCAGACGTACGGCCAGGGCTACGACCACGCGTACGACCAGCAACAACAGCAGCAACAGCAGCAACAGCGACAGCAACCGCCGCACGGCACCGACAGTGAGCGCCCCGACGGGAGCCAGCAGTGAACCGCACCACCGTGTCCCTGATCGCCGGCGTGACCGCGCTCGCCGCCGTCACCGGCTTCGCCTCGATGTCCGAGCCGCAGGCCGCCGGGGAGGACACGGCCAAGGCGGCCGCCCAGCTGCCCGTGGAGCGCACCAGCCTGCTCTGTCCCGCTCCCAGCACCTCGGACCTCGCCGAGACCGCGTACACGTCCTTCACGCCCGTCACCAAGGGCACCGGTACGGGCGGCAAGGCCGAGCTGGTGGCCGCGGGCGCGCAGTCGGCCGACGGGACCGCCGACGAGGACGAGCAGCAGGACGGCGAAGAGGGCGACAAGAAGGACGGCGAGAAGGACGGCAAGAAGGAGAAGCCCGTCCTGACCCCGAAGGAGCCCGGCAAGCCGGTCACGGGCAAGGCCTCCGGCGCCGAGTCGCCCGCGCTGGTCGGCACCGCCGAGGGCAGGTTCGCACCCGGCTGGGCCGTCCAGCAGACCACCGAGGTCGAGGCGGGCACCGGCCGCGGCCTGCTCGGCACCAGCTGCTCGGCCCCGGACACCGACTTCTGGTTCCCTGGCGCCAGCACCGCCAAGGAGCGCACGGACTACGCGCACCTGACCAACCCCGACGACTCCGCCGCCGTCGCCGACATCGAGCTGTACGGCAAGGACGGCGTCCTGAAGTCGACGGTCGGGGAGGGCATCAAGATCCCGCCGCACTCCAGCGAGTCGGTGCTCCTGTCGACCCTCATCGACAAGCCGGAGACCAACCTCACCGTGCACGTCACGGTCCGCAGCGGCCGGGTGGCCGCCGCCGTCCAGGCCCTGGACGACACGCTCGGCGGCGACTGGCTCGCCCCTTCGGCCGCTCCGGCGGACAGCCTCGTCCTGCCGGGCATCCCGAAGGACGCCACCTCCGTACGGCTGGTCGTGTTCGCGCCCGGTGAGGCCGACGCCGACCTGAAGGTGCGGCTCGCCTCGCCGACCGGCACGATCACCCCCGCCGGGCACGAGACGCTGCACGTGAAGGCCGGTATGACGGCCGCCGTCGACCTCGGCGACGTCACGCGCGGCGAGGCGGGTTCCCTGCTGCTGGCGCCGACCGGGAAGGCCACCCCCGTCGTCGCGGCCCTGAGGGTCGTACGCGGCAAGGGCGACAACCAGGAGACGGCGTTCATCCCGGCCACGGGCCCGGTGGGCGCGCGGGCGACGGCCGCCGACAACCGCGCCAAGGGCTCCACGCTCTCCCTGGTCGCCCCGGGACGCGGCGCGAAGGTCAAGGTCACGGCCTCCGCGGGCAGCGAGGGAGGGACGGCCGCCTCGAAGACGTACACGGTCAAGGCCGGCACCACGCAGAACGTCGAGCCGCCCGTGCCCGCCGGCCTCAAGGGCACCTACGCGCTCACGGTGGAGCCGCTGTCCGGCGGGCCCGTCCACGCGTCGCGCATGCTCGAAGCGGCCGAGGGGGACGTGCCGATGTTCACCGTGCAGACCCTCCCGGACGACCGGGGGACGGTGAAGGTGCCGGAAGCCGAGCAGGACCTCTCGGTGCTGCAGAAGTAGGGCGGCGCCGGCGCTCGGGGGAGTAGCCCGGACCGGACCGTCCGGGCTCAGTCCTCGCCGTAGCGGGGATCGACGGTCTCCGGTGTCAGGCCCAGCACCTCGGCGACCTGTTCCACCACGACCTCGTGCACCAGCGCGGCCCGCTCGTCGCGGCTCTTGGTGCGGATCTCCACGGGGCGCCGGTAGACGATGACCCGGGCGGGCCGGCCCTCGTGCGCCGGAGTCGTACCGCCCAGGGGCACGGCCTCGTCGCCCCAGCCCTCGTCACCCGCCGGATCGAACCGGGGCACCTCCAGCACCATGAACTCGATGTCGGAGAGCTGCGGCCACCGCCGCTCCAGCCGCTCCACGGAGTCCTGGACCAGATCCGCGAACACCTCGGCGCGACTGGCCGAGAGGGGCACCTGCGGCGGCGCCACGGGCCCACGCATCCCGCGCCCGTGTCGATCACGACGACGGGGCCTGGGTTCGGCGGGAGGGGGCGGTACGGGGTTGTCCATCACTGACGAAGAGTAGTCCCCGCGCCCTGCCGCCGCCCGCACACGGCACGCGCCCCGACCTCGGCCACGGACCGCCGCCCCGTACGCCTCCGGGGCCCCGCGTCCGGCAGGTCGCAGGAGCAGGTCGCAGGCTGAGCATTCCGGCCAAGCTCGGGCTGGAATCCGTATTCTCCAGGACCGCATGTTGTGCGGAGATCGACAGCTTTTGAGCGGTCTCGTGACCACTCCCGGGTCCGTCCGACACCTCGTCAACACCCGTACCAGCAGGTCGAACAGGCGCGCCGGACACCTCCTGTGTCAGGCGTCACAGCGCGACACGGGGGAGTGGGCCGGGGAGGAGTCGTCGCGGCCCGCTCAAGAGTGCGGTACCGTCCAACATCGTGAGCCCTGTACGTCGCTGTTCGCGCACCGCTTGCGGCCGTCCCGCCGTAGCGACGCTGACGTACGTCTACGCCGACTCGACCGCGGTCCTCGGCCCGCTCGCCACCTACGCCGAACCTCACTGCTACGACCTGTGCGCCGAGCACTCCGAGCGCCTCACCGCGCCGCGTGGCTGGGAGGTCGTCCGGCTCGCCGACGCCTCCGCCCCCTCGCGCCCCAGCGGTGACGACCTGGAGGCGCTCGCCAACGCGGTCCGCGAGGCGGCCCGCCCGCAGGAGCGGCCCACCCGCGCGGGCGGCAGCAACGCCCGGGGCGCCGATCCGATGGAGGTCGCCCGCCGCGGCCACCTCCGGGTCCTGCGCTCACCGGACTCCTGAACCCTCCCTCTTCGCGGGGGACTTCCCCTGGTGTGTCCCCTGTGCCCCGTGTGCATTCGGTGCACGTTTCGCTCAGTGGCGCACGACCATTGACGTGCGCTTGTCGCGGACACGACGATTTTCCCCGGCCCGTGAGAAATTGATTTCCGCATAGCGGAATCGGGGGAGGCTCCGTGTACGTCCAGGAACTTGAGCCCTTGGCCGACTCGCTCGGTCTGTCCGCGCTCGTCGCGACCCTGCCCCTCGTTCTCGTCCTCGTCCTGCTGGGCGGGGTCCGCATGAAGGCGCACCTGGCCGGCCTCATCGGTCTCGCGGCAGCGGCCCTGGTCGCCACGCTCGCGTACGGCATGCCCGTGGGCCAGACCCTCTCCAGCGCCGCCCAGGGAGCGGTGTTCGGCCTCTTCCCCATTCTGTGGATCGTCGTCAACGCCCTCTGGGTCTACCGGATGACCGTCCGTACCCGGCACTTCGACATCCTGCGCCGCTCCTTCGGAAGGCTCTCCGACGACCCGCGCATCCAGGCGCTCGTCGTCGCGTTCTGCTTCGGCGCGCTTCTGGAGGCCCTCGCGGGCTTCGGCGCGCCCGTCGCGATCTGCTCCGTGATGCTCGTCGCGCTCGGCTTCGACCCCGTCCGCGCCGCGGTGGTCGCGCTGGTCGCCAACACCGCGCCGGTCGCCTTCGGGGCGATGGGCACACCGGTCGTGACGCTCGCCCAGGTCACCGACCTGCCGCTGGACACCGTCGCCTCCGTGGTGGGCCGCCAGACCCCGCTGCTCGCCCTGGTGGTGCCCCTGGTGCTGGTCTTCCTGGTGGACGGCCGACGCGGTCTGCGCGAGACCTGGATACCCGCTCTGGCCTGCGGATTCGCCTTCGCCGTCGCCCAGTTCGCCGCCTCCAACTACGTCTCCGCGCAACTCGCCGACATCGGGGCCGCCCTGGCCGGCGCGGGCGCGCTGATGGCGGTGCCGCACGCGCGCAGGCCCGCCGCCGAACCTGTACGGGCCGCCGTCCTGACGGGCACCCGCAGCGAGGACCTGGACGAGGAGGACCCGCGCCGGGAAGTACTGCGCGCGTACGCTCCGTACGCACTGATCGTCGTGATCTTCTCCATCGCCCAGATCCCGCCCGTCAAGGACCAGTTGGCGAAGGCGACCCGGGTCTTCGACTGGCCCTTCCTGAACGTCGTGAACCCGGACGGCGACCCGGTCGGCGGCAATGTCTTCACCTGGCCGATCGTGTCGACCGGAGGCACGCTGGTGCTGCTCGCCGGCGTGTGCACGGCGGCCGTTCTCGGGGTGCACGCGCGCGTGGCGGTCAAGGAATGGGTGGCCACCGTGCACGAGTTGCGGTTCGCGATCCTCACCGTCACCTCCGTGCTGGCGCTCGCCTACGTCATGAACCTGTCCGGACAGGCGGCCACGATCGGCCACTTCGTGGCGGCGGCCGGCGCCGGACTCGCCTTCCTGTCACCCGTCCTCGGCTGGTTCGGCGTGGCCGTCTCCGGTTCGGACACCTCGGCCAACGCGCTCTTCGGCGCCCTCCAGGTGACCGCGGCGAGGGAGTCGGGACTGTCCCCGGAACTCCTCGCCGCCGCCAACAGCTCGGGCGGTGTCCTGGGCAAGATGATCTCCCCGCAGAACCTCACCATCGCCTGCGCGGCGGTCGGCCTCGCGGGCCGGGAGGGCGACCTGCTGCGCAAGGTGCTGCCGTGGAGCCTGGGACTTCTGCTGGTCATGTGCCTGATCGTCGTCGGACAGAGCTCCCCGGTCCTGGAATGGATGCTTCCGTAGGTCCGCCCGAGGACCGCATGGGCGTACGGGTAGTTTTGGGACCTCTGCAGAGGACTGGGTCGAGTACTCGGTCGAGGACTCAAGGCTCTAGGAAGGCTGGCCGTGGCCGCTGATCTGTCGCAGCTCGTGAAGGCGTACGACGTACGCGGGGTGGTCCCGGACCAGTGGGACGAGACGCTGGCCGAGCTGTTCGGTGCCGCCTTCGTGCAGGTGACGGGAGCGGACGCGATCGTGACCGGTCACGACATGCGCCCCTCGTCACCCGGTCTGTCCCGGGCCTTCGCACGCGGCGCGGCGGCACGCGGCGTCGACGTCACCGAGATCGGGCTCTGCTCCACGGACCAGCTGTACTACGCGTCGGGGGCGTTCGGCCTGGCGGGCGCGATGTTCACGGCCTCGCACAACCCGGCCCGGTACAACGGCATCAAGATGTGCCGGGCGGGCGCGGCCCCCGTCGGCCAGGACACCGGCCTCACGGAGATCCGCGAGCTGGTCGAGTCGTGGCTCGACGCGGAAGCCCGGACCTCGCAGGCGCAGACCTCGCAGGCCCCGGCCTCCGCAGCCGCCGCCCCGGACGCGGCACCCGGCACGATCACGGGGCGCGACACGTTGGAGGACTACGCGGCGCACCTGCGCGGCCTCGTCGACCTGACCTCGATCCGCCCCCTGAAGGTCGTGGTGGACGCGGGCAACGGCATGGGCGGACACACGGTCCCGACGGTCTTCGCCGGCCTGCCCCTGACCCTCGTCCCCATGTACTTCGAGCTGGACGGCACCTTCCCGAACCACGAGGCGAACCCGCTGGACCCGGCGAACATCGTCGACCTCCAGAAGCGCGTCCGCGAGGAGGCGGCCGACCTCGGCATCGCCTTCGACGGCGACGCCGACCGCTGCTTCGTCGTCGACGAGCGCGGCGAGCCGGTCTCCCCGTCCGCGATCACGGCCCTGGTCGCCGCCCGCGAGCTGGCCAGGAACGGCGGCAAGGGCACGGTCATCCACAACCTGATCACCTCCTGGTCGGTCCCGGAGGTCGTCCGCGAGCACGGCGGCACTCCGGTACGCACCCGGGTGGGCCACTCCTTCATCAAGGCCGAGATGGCCGCGTCCGGGGCGATCTTCGGCGGTGAGCACTCCGCGCACTACTACTTCAAGGACTTCTGGAACGCGGACACGGGCATGCTCGCCGCGCTCCACGTCCTGGCGGCCCTGGGCGGCCAACAGGGCACCCTGTCCGCCCTCGTCGCCCAGTACGACCGCTACGCCGGCTCGGGCGAGATCAACTCCACGGTCGACGACCAGACGGCCCGCCTCGCCGCGATCCGGGCGGCGTACGAGGGCCAGGAGGGCATCACCCTCGACGAACTCGACGGCCTCACCGTCACGGCGCCCGACTGGTGGTTCAACGTCCGCCCCTCCAACACGGAACCGCTGCTGCGGTTGAACGCGGAGGCGCGGGACGGGGGGACGATGGAGAGGGTGCGCGACGAGGTGCTGACGATCATCAGAGGCTGAGGGCTCCTGATTTTCAGCCCGTCCGGCGTTTGAGGACGAGCGCGCAGCGCGATCCCGGGGGGGCGAGGGGGCGCAGCCCCCATGCAGGTACGGGAAGGGCAGGGGCGGCGGGGGCGAAGACCCCCCGCGCCCACCCCCACGCAGCGGTACCCTGACCAGGCCACATCCCACCACCCGCCCACCCCGAACCCACCCCCGAAGGGACCCGACATGCCGCTAGAAGCCGGCCTCCTGGAGATCCTCGCCTGCCCGGCCTGCCACGCCCCCCTCAAGGAGGCCTCCTCCGAAGAGCAGGAGGCCGAGCTGATCTGCACGGGCAAGGACTGCGGCCTGGCCTACCCCGTCCGCGACGGCATCCCGGTCCTCCTCGTCGACGAGGCCCGCCGCCCCGCGTAGACCCCCGCCGGTCACAGAGAAGCGACCCGCGGAAGCGACCCCCGCAGAAGCAACCCCGCCCGGCGTCCGGAGGCTGCCACCATGTTCGACGAATCACTCCTCGACGACCCGGAGGCGCTGGCCCGCGCGGACCGGCGGGACCTGCTCCGCGGTGCGGCCGAGGCGGGCGCCCGCGTACGCACCGCCGTCCGGCACGCCACCGAGGCCGGCATCGCCGAGCTGAAGCCCGACGGCCGCCCGCGCGCCATCCTGACCGCGGGCCCCGGCCTCGCCGCCACCTGCGTGGCCGACCTCCTCGGCTCGCTCGCCGGCGCCGCCTGCCCCGTCACCCGGCTCACCCCCCGCGGAGTGGCCCCCGCCGCGGGCGCCCTGATCTGGGAACTCCCCAGCTGGGCGGGCCCCGTGGACCTGCTCCTGGTCGCCACCCCGGACGGCAGCGAACCCGGCCTCTCGCTCCTCGTCGAGCAGGCCTACCGGCGCGGCCTCACCGTCGTCGCCGTCTGCCCGCCCCGCACCCCGCTCACGGAGGCGGTGGCCGTGGCCCACGGCCTCTCCGTACCGATGGCGACCGCCCCCTACGAGCCGCAGGCCCCCACCACCGCCTCGGCCCCGGGCTCCCTCTGGGCACTGCTCACCCCGCTGCTCGCCCTGCTCGACCGCACCGGCCTGCTGTCCGCGCCGCCCGACGCCCTGGAGAAGGTCGCCGACCGTCTCGACCAGGTCGCGGAGCGCTGCGGCCCGGCCATCGCGACGTACAGCAACCCCGCCAAGACGCTCGCGTCCGAACTCGCCGAGGCACTCCCGGTGATCTGGACCGAGGGCGATTCCGCGGGCCCCGCGGGCCGCCGCTTCGTCGGTGCCCTGGCCGAACTCGCGGGGCGCCCTGCCCTCACCGCCGAGCTGCCCGAGGCACTGGCCGCGCACAGCGTCCTCCTGGCGGGCACCCTGGCCGCGGGCGCGGACCCCGACGACTTCTTCCGCGACCGGGTCGAGGAGGCGCAGGTCGTCCACGCGCGCGTGGTCCTGCTGCGCGACCGCCCGGCCGGCGGCCGCACCGCCGCCCCGGCCGCCCGCGAACTGGCCCTCAGCCACGACACGGCGATCAGCGAACTCGAACCGGAGGAGGGCGGCGACCTGGAAACACTCGCCGAACTGATCGCCGTCACGGATTTCGCCGCCGTTTACCTGGCGCTCGCCTCGACGGCCTGACCTTGAGCCACACCTCCTGAACCTTGAGCCACGCCTTCCGAACCTTGAGCCACGCCTCCTGACCGGAGCACGCGTACCAGCGCACGTACGGAGAAGAAGACAGAGCATGGACCGCCTCGACAACACCGTCCGCCCCTACGCCTGGGGTTCCACCACGGCCATCCCGCGGCTCCTCGGCACCGAGCCGACCGGCGAACCGCAGGCCGAGATGTGGATGGGCGCCCACCCGGGCGCGCCCTCACGCACCCCCCGCGGCCCCCTCACCGAGGTGATCGCCGCGGCCCCCGAGCGTGAACTGGGCACCGGGGCGGTCGCGAAGTTCGGCCCGCGCCTCCCCTTCCTGCTCAAGATCCTCGCCGCGGGCGCCCCCCTCTCCCTCCAGGTGCACCCCGACCTGACGCAGGCCAAGGAGGGGTACGAGGACGAGGAGCGCCGCGGTGTCCCGATCGACGCACCGCACCGCAACTACAAGGACGCCAACCACAAGCCCGAACTGATCTGCGCGCTCACGGAGTTCGACGGCCTGTGCGGCTTCCGCACCCCGCTGGAGGCCGCCGGGCTGCTGTCGGCCCTGGAGGTCGACTCCCTCAAGCCGTACGTCGACCTGCTGCACGCGCACCCCGAAGAGGCCGCGCTGCGCGAGGTGCTGACCGCAGTACTTACTGCCGATCCCGAGCTGATGGCCACCACGGTCACCGAAGCCGCCGCTGCCTGCGCCCGGCTCGGCGGCGCCCACGCCCCGTACGCCTCGATCGCGCACCACTACCCCGGCGACCCGGGTGTCATCGCCGCGATGCTCCTCAACTACGTACAACTGCAGCCCGGTGAGGCCCTGTTCCTCGGCGCCGGTGTGCCGCACGCGTATCTGAACGGCCTCGGCGTCGAGATCATGGCCAACTCCGACAACGTGCTGCGCTGCGGACTCACCCCCAAGCACGTCGACGTCCCCGAACTCCTGCGCATCGTCCGCTTCGAGGCGGGCGACGCGGGCGTCCTGCGCCCCGAGGCCTCCCCGGACGGCGAGGAGGTCTACGAGACCCCCATCGACGAGTTCCGCCTCTCCCGGTACGTCCTCCCGGCGGGCGGACCCGCCCGCGACCTCACCCGCGGCACCCCGCAGATCCTGCTGTGCACCGCGGGCTCCGTACGGACGGGCGACGTCACGCTCGTCCCCGGCGGATCCGTGTTCGTACCCGCGGACGAAAAGGCGGAAGTCTCCGGAAGCGGGACGATTTTCCGGGCCACGGTCGTCGTCTGAGGGAATCACCGGGCCTCACTGCGGCGGCCCGGCGTTCCGGGGCCGGTCCGGGCTGCAACAATGGCCCACCGCAAAGGGCAGGCAAAGCGCGGGACGGCGGCCTGACGGCGGCCGACCGGGGCAGCCGGGTGACAGACGAGCCAGTCGAGCGGCAGTCGAGTGGCGGACGAAGGGACATCGGGAGCACATGAGCGCGTCAGGCGGCACCAAGGCGATCGTGGCGGCACTCGCCGCCAACCTCGCGATCGCGGTAGCGAAGTTCGTGGCGTTCCTCTTCAGTGGTTCGTCGTCGATGCTCGCCGAGTCCGTGCACTCGCTCGCCGACTCCGGCAACCAGGGACTGCTGCTCCTCGGCGGCAAGAAGGCCAAGCGCGAGGCGACCCCGCAACACCCCTTCGGCTACGGCCGCGAGCGCTACATCTACGCCTTCCTCGTCTCGATCGTCCTGTTCTCGGTCGGCGGCATGTTCGCGATCTACGAGGGCTACGAGAAGATCAAGCACCCGCACGAGATCGAGCACTGGTACTGGCCGGTGGGCGTCCTCGTCTTCGCGATCATCGCCGAGTCCTTCTCCTTCCGGACGGCCATCAAGGAGTCCAACCACACGCGCGGCAAGCAGTCCTGGAAGGACTTCGTACGCCACGCCAAGGCACCCGAGCTGCCGGTCGTCCTCCTGGAGGACCTGGGCGCGCTGGTCGGTCTGGTCCTCGCGCTCGGCGGTGTCGGCATCGCCCTCGCCACCGGTGACGGCGTCTGGGACGGTATCGGCACCCTCTGCATCGGCATCCTGCTCATCGTCATCGCGATCGTCCTGGCCGTCGAGACCAAGTCGCTGCTCCTGGGCGAGGCCGCGGGCATCGAGGCGGTCCAGAAGATCGAGGCCGCGATCGTCGACGGCGACACGGTCACCGGCATCATCCACATGCGCACGCTCCACCTCGGCCCCGAGGAACTGCTGGTCGCCGCCAAGATCGCCGTGGAGCACGACGACACCGCCGCCGAGGTCGCCTCGGCGATCAACGCCGCCGAGTCCCGTATCCGCGAGGCCGTCCCGATCGCCCGCGTCATCTACCTCGAACCCGACATCTTCAACGAGTCCGAGGCCGAGAAGGGCCCCGACCCGGAGGCCACACCGGGCGGCCCGTCACCGACCGCCGAACACTGATCTCCGTACGTCCGACTGCCGGACACGTGACTGGGGCCCGCCGGATCATCCGGCGGGCCCCAGTCACGTACCGCCACGGGCATGTACTGCCATGAGTGACGTACGGCCGTGGCTACCGGATCTCGCGCAGCACGTCGAGAACGGCCGTCCCGTCGGGAGCCGCCAGCAGCCGCTCACGGAACTCCGCGTCCACCAGCTTCCGCGACAGCAGCGCCAGAATCCGCAGATGCTCGTCGCCCGCGGCGGCCTCCGGTACGCAGATCATGAAGATCAGCCTGGCCTTCGTACCGTCGAGCGAACCCCACTCGACACCCTCCGCCGACCGCGCGAACGCCACGACGGGCCCGGTCACCGCATCGGTCTTGGCATGCGGGATCGCGATCTCCTCGCCGAGCCCGGTCGTGCCCTGCTCCTCGCGCCGCAGGGCCGTCGCCACCAGCGCCTCGACATCGGCGACCTTCCCGGTGGCAGCCAGCAGCCCGGCCATCTCCCGGATCGCGGCCTCCTTGTCACCGGCGTCGAGCCGCACCTTCACGGTCCGGGCGGTGAGGTAGCCGGAGAGGACATCGCCGTCGGAGGCCGGTTCCGTACCCCCGCTCGCGGCGGTGTCCGCCGCGACCGACGGGGCCGCTGCCGTTCCGGTGCCGGCGCCGACTCCCGCACCCGCCCCGGCGAGCGCGAACTCGCGCTGCCGCGCCGCCGAACCCCCGGCCGCGTCCGGTGCCCCCGCGGGCGACTGCTCCTTCCGCCTCCGCTCGCCGAGATCGATGAGCGCGACCGTCGTCAGCGCCGTCACCGCCGTTCCGAGGGCCACGGCGACGAAGAACATCGGTACGCCGCTCACGGCGCCCAGCACCGCCACGATCGGCCCGCCGTGCGGCACCGCGTCCTCGACCCCGGCGAGACCCGCGACCGCGCCCGCCACCGCACCGCCCAGCATGTTGGCGGGGATGACCTGCGCGGGCCGGGCCGCCGCGAACGGAATGGCACCCTCGGAGATCCCGAACAGCCCCATGAACAGCGAGGCGAGACCCGTCTCGCGTTCCTGCTCCGTGTAGAGGCGCCGGCGGATCAGCGTGGCGACGCCCTGCCCGAGCGGCATCACCGGGATCGCGGCGGCGCACATGCCCATGACCTCCTGGTTGCCGGTCGCGATGAGCCCCGCGCCGAACAGGAACGCCGTCTTGTTGACCGGCCCGCCCATGTCGAACGCGATCATCAGCCCCAGGATCGCGCCGAGCAGCACGGCACTGGTCCCGGTCATCCCGCCGAGCCAGTCCGTCAGATGCTCGAAGACCCAGGAGATGGGCTTGCCGATCACGTAGATGAAGAACAGCCCGAGCGCCGTCGTCGCCACGATCGGGATCACGATGATCGGCATGATCGGCCGGACGAACTTCGGGACCTCGACCTTCTTGATCCACAGCACCAGATAACCGGCCAGGAACCCCGTCACGATCGCGCCGATGAAGCCCGCGCCCGCCTCGGAGTCGTACAGCGAACCGGTGTTGGCGATCCACCCGCCGATCATCCCGGGCACCAGCGCGGGCCGGTCCCCGATCGCGTACGCGATGTAGCCGGACAGGATCGGCACCATCAGCTGGAACCCGATGACGCCGATGTTGTTGACGTCCATCCAGAAGGAGCCCTTCGGGATGACCAGCCCGCCGGACGGATCGGTGTGCCCGCCGAGCGAGAGCGAGATCGCGATCAGCAGCCCGCCGACCACGACGAACGGGATCATGTAACTGACACCGTTCATCAGCGCCTTGTACGCGATCCCGCGCTCCTTGCCCCCGCTGCCGAGGCTGACGGGGCCGGCGGGTCCGTTCGCTCCGGCTCCGGTTCCTGCCTTCGCGCCGCCGCCGTGGACCGGCGCCGTCCGCACCTGCTCGATGAGCCGCTCGGGATGGTGGATCCCCTCGGCGACCCCGACCTTCACGATCCGCTTCCCGGCGAACCGGCTCAGGTCCACATCCTTGTCGGCCGCGACGATCACGCCGTCCGCGGTGCTGACATCGTTGTCAGTGAGGACGTTCTCGGACCCGATCGAGCCCTGGGTCTCCACCTTCATGTCGACACCGAGCCGCTCCGCCGCCTGCGAGAGCTTCTCGGCCGCCATATAGGTGTGGGCTATGCCGGTGGGGCACGCGGTCACCGCGAGCAGCCTCGGTCGCTGCTGCTCTCCGGTGCCGCCGCCCGTGGGGGGAATTCCGGCCGGACTGGTCACGTGGATCTCCTAACGCCTTCGTCATGGGGGATCGCGGTCTGTCGTCGCGGTCTGCGGTCTCTCGTCGGGGTTCTGCGGGCGCGATCTTTCGTGGTGGGGGTCCGCGCTCCGCGAGGTCGCGAGGTCGCGCACATGTTCCCGATCTCCGGCATCCTGCAACAGACCCCCGGACGGGATCAAAAGTTCAAAAGTCCCTTGTTGTCCAGGGCTGTTACCTCTGTCCCCGACCTGCCGGACGCTCGAAATCCGCTTGATCTGTTCGCAGGCGGACTGGGGCCCGCTGCGCCGATCGGTGTAGATTCGTAACCGAGCCAGACGTCGCTGCTGATGGCGGTCGGGCGGCCCCACGGGCCGGCCGAGGGAGAGAGGGCCTCCGACGGACTGCGCTGCGCAAGGCACCGGGCATTCGTGTGCCCCGTGGGGCGCTCACCGTGCCCGCCGCCGCGCAGACCAGCCGAAACCGACCTCGCCCCAACCCGAGGAGCAGCTCGCATGACCACTGTCGCCAACCGACAGGACTTCAAGGTCGCCGACCTTTCCCTGGCCGACTTCGGTCGCAAGGAGATCACCCTCGCCGAGCACGAGATGCCCGGCCTGATGTCGATCCGCAAGGAGTACGCCGAGGCGCAGCCCCTCGCAGGCGCCCGCGTCACCGGCTCCCTGCACATGACCGTGCAGACCGCCGTACTCATCGAGACCCTGGCCGCCCTGGGCGCCGAGGTCCGCTGGGCCTCCTGCAACATCTTCTCCACCCAGGACCACGCGGCCGCCGCCATCGCGGTCGGCCCGAACGGCACGCCCGACAACCCCCAGGGCATCCCGGTCTTCGCCTGGAAGGGCGAGACCCTGGAGGAGTACTGGTGGTGCACGGAGCAGGCGCTGACCTGGCCGAACACCCCCACCGGCGGCCCGAACATGATCCTGGACGACGGCGGCGACGCCACGATGCTCGTCCACAACGGCGTCCAGTACGAGAAGGACGGCAAGGTCCCCTCCGCCGACACCGCCGAGAACGAAGAGCACCGGGTGGTTCTGGAGCTCCTCAACCGCACGATCACGGGCGGCTCGCAGAAGTGGACCCAGCTCGCCTCGGAGATCCGAGGCGTGACCGAGGAGACCACGACCGGCGTCCACCGTCTCTACGAGATGCACCGCGACGGCACCCTCCTGTTCCCGGCGATCAACGTGAACGACGCCGTCACCAAGTCGAAGTTCGACAACAAGTACGGCTGCCGCCACTCCCTGATCGACGGCATCAACCGCGCCACCGACGTCCTCATCGGCGGCAAGACCGCGGTCGTCCTCGGCTACGGCGACGTGGGCAAGGGCTGCGCGGAGTCCCTGCGCGGTCAGGGCGCCCGCGTGATCGTCACCGAGATCGACCCGATCTGCGCACTGCAGGCGGCGATGGACGGCTTCCAGGTCACCACCCTCGACGAGGTCGTCGACAAGGCCGACATCTTCGTCACCACGACCGGCAACAAGGACATCATCATGGCCGCGGACATGGCCAAGATGAAGCACCAGGCGATCGTGGGCAACATCGGCCACTTCGACAACGAGATCGACATGGCCGGCCTGGCGCAGATCCCCGGCATCGTCAAGGACGAGGTCAAGCCCCAGGTCCACACCTGGAAGTTCCCCGACGGCAAGGTGCTCATCGTCCTCTCCGAGGGCCGCCTGCTGAACCTGGGCAACGCGACCGGCCACCCGTCGTTCGTGATGTCCAACTCGTTCGCGGACCAGACGCTGGCCCAGATCGAGCTGTTCACCAAGCCCGAGGAGTACCCGACCGACGTCTACGTGCTGCCCAAGCACCTCGACGAGAAGGTCGCCCGTCTCCACCTGGACGCGCTCGGCGTGAAGCTCACGACGCTCCGCCCCGAGCAGGCCTCGTACATCGGTGTCGAGGTCGAGGGCCCGTACAAGTCGGACCACTACCGCTACTGAGCCCGGCGCTCACACAGCCCGGCACTCACACAACGGTTGTCAGCAGGCCCTCGCCCTCACCGGCGGGGGCCTGCCCCCCACGAGGACCCGAGCCACCATGCCCCGCGGCCGATATTCGCTCCATGACCCGCACGACCACACCCCTCTCGCCGAAGAACGGTTCCACTGCGCGCCCGGCCCCTCCGGCTGGCGCTACGTATCCCAACTGACCACCCCTTCCGGACTCACCCCTTCCGGCACCGGGCCCGAGGGAGCCGTACGACAAGGCACCCCCGCCGGTTCCGTCGACCTCGCCCTCGACGACCACGGCCGCCCCATCCGTCTCGAACTCCACGCGTCGGGCTGGCAGGTCCGCGCCGCCGCCCTCGACGGTGTCACCTGGGTCCGCACCGACCCCACGGGAGATCACGCCACCGAAGGCAATGTCCGCGCCCACGCCTTCACCGGTTCGTCCCCCGCCTTCCTCGTCGCCACCGCACGTCTGCTGCGCCTCACCCCCGATGCCTCCGCCACGCGTGTACGCCTCGTCGCCTTCACGGACCCGGTCCTCGCCCCGCGCACCCTCGACCAGTCCTGGGCCCTGATCACGAGAGAAGCACACGCCACTGACAACGGCCCTCTGACCGTGGAGGAATACCAGGTCACAGCCCTGGACACCGGTGAACAGCACGCTGTGCACCTGTCGGGCGACGTGGTGCTCTCGGCCCCCGGCATCGAGCTCGAAGACCTCGAATCACCGCCGTCGGTCTTCGCCTGACCCCGGTGCCGGACGAGCCCGCCGGTCAGGCGGGCGGGGCGAACCCGGTGGCGGGTCGCTCAGCGTCGGCCTCCTGCGGCGCGGGCTGAGCCCAGGCGTTCGCGGGGGCCTCGGCGGGCGCCGGGGGAGGGGGAGCCGCCGGGAGATGCGGAGCCGCAGCAGGCGGGAGATAGGGAGCGGGCGGCCGGACGGCGTCCTGGGCGGGGCCCTGCGCCGGACTTCCCACCGCACCCTGCACCGGGCTCCCGACCGGCGCCTGGGGCTGACTCGCGCCGTATCCCGGGCCGTATCCCGGGCCATGCGCCGTCCCATATGGACCGGCGTGCGCTGTGCCGTACGGCATGTTCGATACGCCCCAGGCCGGTACACCGGGCATCGGCCCGGCCTGGCCGCCGACGAAGCCGCCACCGACAGTCCCAGCACCGGCGCCGCCACCGAACGCCCGTCGTGCCTCCCGTGCCTGGCGCTCCTGCATCACGGCCGCCAGGAACGCCGCCGGCGGAACACCGGGCGGTGCCGGAGTCCCGGTGCGCTCGGCGACATCCTTCGCGAGCCGCTCCGCCATCGCCCACCCGACCTGCGGGTCCAGCTGCTGCATCCGCGTCAGGTACTGCCGGACGGCCAGCCACAGCCCGTCCGGAACCCCGGACAGGTCAAGTTCGGAGAACCGCCCCGACAGCCAGGGCGGCGGGGGAGGCACAAAGGACGTACGCCCGGTGGGAATCCGTTCCCGTACGACGAGGGTTCCGGCGAACACGTCACCGAGCCGCCGCCCCCGCGCCGACACGAGTGACGCGATGCACGCCACGACCCCGAACGTCATCAGGATCTCGACCACACCGACCGCCCCACGCACCAGCGCGTGCCGGAACCGGATGGGCCCGCCGTCGTCCCGCACCACGCGCAGCCCGCACGCCATCTTTCCCAGCGAGCGCCCATGACTGAGCGTCTCCACGGCGATCGGCCCGCCCACCAGCAGCAGAAGGAACGCGGCGATCGCCAGGGCCATCTGTGCCGCCTCGTCGAGCGAGGCCGTGGCCAGGGCCAGGGCGATCATCACGACCACATAGGCGGTCACCGCCACCGCCAGGTCGAGCACCACGGCCAACACCCGGCTCGGCAGCTTCGCGGGGCGCAACTCCAGCGCCACCGCCTCGCCCGTCACAAGCTCACTCACGCCCGCCGTCCTTCCCCGAACTGCCCTGAGAACAGCCAGTCTGCCAAGCTGAAGCACATCGCGCCGCAGTGCGACAAGCTGACCACACGACGAGCGCAGGACGAGCAGCCGAGGAGCAGGCAAACCGATGGACCTCGATGTCTTCGTGTCCGCCCACCGGGCGGAGTGGGACCGGCTCGACGCACTCCTCCGACGCTGGCGCCGTCTCACCGGAGCGGAGGCCGACGAACTCGTCGCCCTCTACCAGCGCACGGCGACCCATCTCTCCCTGATCCAGTCCAGCGCCCCGGACCCTCAGCTCACCGGCCGGCTCAGTCAACTGGTGGCCCGCGCGCGCAGTGCCGTGACAGGCACCCGCCGTGCCTCCTGGCGGGACGTCACCCGCTTTCTCACCCAGGGCTTCCCCGCGGCGGTCTACCGGTCGCGCCACTGGTGGGTGCCGACCGCGCTCCTGTCCACCGCGCTCGCCGTCCTCCTGGGCTGGTGGATCGGCACCCACCCCGAAGTCCAGTCCTCGATCGCGGCCCCCAGCGAACTACGGGAGCTCACCCGCCCCGGCGGTCAGTACGAGACCTACTACTCCAGCCATCCCGCGGCGTCGTTCGCTGCCCAGGTGTGGACGAACAACGCCCAGGCGGCCGCGATGTGCCTGGTACTCGGCGCCTTCCTGTGCCTGCCGGTCATCTGGATCCTCTTCCAGAACATGCTCAACGTGGGAGTCGGCATCGGCCTGATGTCCTCGGCGGGCCGCCTGGACACCTTCCTCGGGCTGATACTCCCGCACGGCCTCCTGGAGCTGACCGCAGTCTTCGTGGCGGCCGGCACCGGACTGCGCCTGGGCTGGACCGTCATAGACCCGGGCCCGCGCACCCGCCGTGCGGCCCTCGCCGAGGAGGGGCGTGCCGCCCTGGGCATGGCTATAGGCCTCGCCCTGGTCCTCTTCGTCTCCGGCGCCATCGAAGGCTTCGTCACCCCCTCCGGCCTGCCCACCTGGGCACGCATAGGCATAGGGATAGCCGCCGAACTGCTCTTCCTCGCCTACGTCTGGGTTCTGGGCGGCCGGGCCGTGCGGGCCGGCGAGACGGGCGACGTCGAGGAGGCCGAGCGCAGCGCCTCGGTGCCGACCGCGGCCTGATGTGCAGGCACCCCGATCAGGCTGCTAGTCTCCTCTTCGCCCCACAAAAACCGTTGACACGGGACGTGTGGGGAGGTAGATTCGAACAGTTGCCTAGAGCTGGACAAGCTCGGCGGTGGCAGTTAGCATCTGTCAGCTCCCTGGAATTCAATTTCGGTGGAGCACCTCCCGATAATTCGGAAATTGAGCGGCCGGTCAGGCCGGTCGAAAACTTCTGATAAAGTCGGACTCGCCGAAAAAGAGCCGCAAGGCAATCAAATAGGCAAAGGCCTTCCAACTGGCCACTGGAAACAAATTCCGACCGGAAACGGAACGGGAAAAGGATCTGGTAAGGTTGGAAACACGAAGGGAAGCGCCCGGAGGAAAGCCCGAGAGGGTGAGTACAAAGGAAGCGTCCGTTCCTTGAGAACTCAACAGCGTGCCAAAAATCAACG